>NZ_BAAGGY010000003.1:0-200998 GCF_054658635.1 Agathobaculum sp. TL06 | reverse complement strand
ACATTGGCCAAATTAAACTTAACGAAATCAATTATTATCGATGAGTGGAGCAGTACAATTTGGCCAAGAGATACTAATAATGATACAAGCTATAAAGCTTCATATATTATCAAAAATATGATAGAAAATATGGATGCCGTAGCAGGAAAAGGATGCTGGACATTGAGTGACGGTGTCGGAGAATGGAGGCCGGAACATCATATCTTTTATGGAGGACAAGGGCTGTTCACCTTTAATGGCATCCAAAAGGCGGCGTTTTATGCATTTACTCTTCTTGCAAGGTTGGGGGATAGTGTAATTGCACGCGGCAACGGATATTATGTGACGCGTGATGCCTCTGGAATACAAATTCTTTTATATCATTATGCGCATTACAATGCTATATATCAGCTCGATACAACGCGGAACAGCATAGATTTTCCATCAGATGGTCAAAAGGCAGTGAAATATGTGATTTCCCTGAAAGGAATGGAGGAAGAAAAATTTAAATTAAGATATTATAAAATCAGCAGAGAATATGGAAATGCATTTAATGAATGGAGAAGAATGGGAGAAGAAAATGAACTAACATCGGAAGATCGGGAATATTTGGTTAGTCGGTCAATGCCAGCAAGGACAATAGAACTCCGCAATACACTGGAAGGGATTGAGGTAGTGTTAGATCCCAATGATGTTGCATTAATTATCATTAACCCGACCTGATTGCGCTCCTGTAATCAATTGATGCGTTCCTACTATTAGAGGAGCGAGGACACTGTTAAAATCCACATGGAATATAGGCGTATCGTCGAGCTGTCCGGTCTCTATAGGGCTGGGCAGCTTTTATTTAAAAGATATATATAATATCAAATTATTTATATAATGTGGTATTTTGAAGCATAGGCCGACTTCCAGAAAACAATCTGCCTATATGAAGCAAACAAAAATGCAATAGAAAACAGACATACAATTGGTTAATATACATACAAAGGGGGTGAATCAAGGTCTGAAAGTGTAAGGGGTAACAAATTTTGCAAATATGTTTCTCGAATAAAAAGAGGGGTGACGATGTGAACTCAAATAATGCGCAGAGCAAATTATTTACCAAACCACATGTAGGCTATATGTTTGGCGGGGCGGCGCAGACAACCATTGTCTTTTTGATTAGCGTCACGCTAACCTATTATTACACCAATGTGCTTGGACTTAGCATTGGCAAAGTTTCATTAATCATGTTACTCAGCCGATTTCTTGATGGCGGAAGCGATATTATTGCAGGTGCGGTAATTGATCGAACGAAATCCAAATTTGGCAAGGCAAGACCGTGGATTCTCCGGATGTGTATTCCACATTTAATTGCCCTGATTGCAATGTATACGGTTCCGCCAACCTCAGAAAACTTCCAGCTGATTTATATTTTTGTTGCATATAACTTTGCAAATACCTTTGTAAATACGTTCGCGGGTTTGGCGATCAGTTCGCTGAATTCGTTAATGACAAGGGATATTGTGGAGCGCGGCCAATTGAATGCTATGCGCCAGATCGGCGCCCCAGTGATGGAACTTGCGATTTCCGCCTTGACTATTCCTGCGGCAAACTTTCTGGGTGGCGATCAAAAGTCGTGGATTATTGTAGTTACTGTAATTTCTCTTATTGCCACGTTGTGCTATTTTCTCTGTTTTTTGTGGACGAAAGAGACGGCGCCGGAGGAGCGGAATGCCACTACAGAACCGATTTCTGCAAAAGTAACTGCGAAGGCCGTTTTGGGGAATAAATTCTGGTGGATCGCACTGTTACTGTGGGTTGCCAGAACCTTTATCAACTCTATTATGGGAACCATGGGTCCCTATTTCACGCAATATGTTTATGGGAATGTTAATTTGAACAGCCTGTTAATCACAGTAGAAAAGGGCATTACTATTGCGATTGCATTCCTGGTTGTGCCGGCATTGGTAAAACGCACGAGCAAACGTAATATTGCCATCCTGTCAAGTATTTTTTACATGATTGGCCAATTAATTTTCATGACCAATACCGGAAACCTTTCTATGGCAGTCGTGGCTGCTGTTGGCCGCGGATTTGGACATGCTTTCGGTTCTGGCGTGGTTTTTGCCATTATTGCAGATACTGTAGAGTACAGCCATTGGAAGTTTGGCGTGCGTTTGGAAGGTGCAATATTCTGTGCAGCAACTGTTGGACAAAAATGTGGTCAAGGTGTTGCGCAGGCGTTGACCGGTGGGCTGATGGAAATGGCAGGTTTTGACGGCATGGCGGCTGTTCAGAGTGCAGCAACTATGTCGATGATTACAAATCTCTATGTCTGGACGCCGATTATCTGCGGCGCAGTGGAATTGATTCTGATGCTGTTCTATCGCTTGGAAAAAGACCTGCCGCGTATCCAGAATGAGATAGCAATGAGAACGCAAAATTCTGATTTAAAACAGTAATAAAAAGGAGGACAAAATTATGTGTTATGTTCCAAAGAAAAGAATATTAAACGAGCGTCTTGCTGCAATTGTTGCCAGTATTCGTCATGGAGAAATGTTGTTTATTGCAGATGCCGGAAGTGGTACCTGTTCCAAGGCGATTGTGCAGCCGTTAGACTCCAGCGTAGAATACCTTGATCTGGGCGCAGTAACCGGATCTCCAACAATGCTTGAAATTGTGTCCGCACTAAAAACGGCAGGTGATTTTGAGGGGTGCATTGTAACAGAGGAGATGCCCGAAGCAAATCCCAAAGATTATCAGGCTTTGGTTGAAATTTTTGATGAAGAAAATATCACCAAGGTTCCATATAAGCCGACCTATTACCAATTACGCGACCGGTGTAAGGCGATGATCCAAACGGGTGATTATGGTGTTCATGCACAGGCAGTGCTGATTGCAGGGTATTCGAGCGCTAAAATCTCATTGGACCGCCTGTTGCCCAAAAAAGAATAGCGGTGGCAATACGAGGGCAAGTGGGGGAAACTAAAATATAGAAGAACTTCTCTTTTTAGTTTGTCGCAACCATTTTAAGGAGGTGACTGTGTATGAAGCAAATAGGTCATATGCCTACACATATAGAATGGCAACAATGCACGAAGCATGTTTTACTAAAAACAGGGATAAAAATGTACTATATGGAAGCAGGCGATCCTGAAAAAGAACCGCTTATATTGATTCACGGTTTTTCTGACTCAAGTCGGATTTGGAGATCGGTTATGGAGGAGCTGCAGGATTCTTTCCATATGTATGCGATTGATCTGCGGGGATTTGGGCAGAGCGATCAGCCGGCACAATATCTTTATACAATGTACCAGCATTGTGAAGATGTGGTAGCGTTTATGGAGGCAATGCAAATCGAATCAGCTGATATGATAGGGCATTCATTGGGATCCATGGTGGCACAAGTAATTGCGTTTGCTGCGCCGGAAAAGGTGAGACGGGTTGTATTAGTTTCCACAGCGTTGCGACGGCATGAGACTGCGCGGGAAGTTAAAGAGTTTGTAAATAGTTTTTCCAATATGGATTGGCAAAATGCAGAAGATAAGGTGTTGCAGCAAATGATGTTGCCATCACCTGAAAAGTGCTATGATCCGCAATTTGCGGCAGGATATTTGATGACTTTACGTGGGCTGTCTGGCAAATCCCTTTGTGCAGGTAAATTGGGCATGATGATTTATGACGGACGGAATTTTATGCAATTTATTACAGCCCCAGTTATGGTGGTATGGGGAACAGAGGATGATATTTTTACAGAGGAATGCCAAACTGAAGTTCATGAGTATTTGCCGGAAGCAAGGTATTTGTCTATGGAGGGTATTCCGCATGACATTCCGAGTGTCGCACCGCTTGAATTAGTAGAGGCAGTGAAGAACTTTATGAGTAGTTCTCGCTGATGCTTTGTCGGGCTGTTGTGCGCCACAATAGAGGGCAAAATTTCAATCCGGATTTGTGCAGGGTTAGGAGAACGTTTTTTCATGCTGAAACATGTTGTTGAGATTTATTTCACTTTCTTCAAAATGGGGATGATGACATTTGGTGGAGGATATGCTATGCTGCCGATCCTGAAAAGGGAGGTGGTAGAAAATAAAAAGTGGCTTACGGATGAAGATATAATGGATTATTATGCCATATCACAGGGACTGCCAGGGATTATTGCCGTAAATGTTTCCGTGATGATTGGATATACGCGCAGTAAGCTAATAGGAGGAATCACAGCAGCGTTAGGGGTGGTAAGCCCTTGTATCCTTATCATTTCTTTTATTGCTGCTTGCATGGCTAACTTCCAAGACAATATATATGTTCAGCATGCATTTGCCGGAATCTCTATCTGTGTGTGCGCATTGATCGTCAGTACGGTAATAGATATGGGGAAAAAGGGTATTCGGGACGCATTCGGAGTAGTGCTATGCTGTGTAACTTTTCTGATGGTTGAGTTGAGTGATATTTCTCCAATTGTTATCATACTGGTTGCAGCAGCAATGGGCATTATAAAAAGCAAGTGGTTTACGAAGCGGAAAGAGGGAAAGGCAGAAAAACAATGATATTGTGGCAATTGTTTTTTGAATTCTTTAAAATAGGCCTATTTGCTATTGGCGGTGGAATGGCAACATTGCCATTCCTGCAAAGGCTCAGCGAACAAAAAGGCTGGTTTCCTATCGATCTGATTACCGATATGGTTGCTATTTCTGAATCAACGCCGGGACCCTTAGGCATTAATATGGCAACATATGTTGGATTTCAGGTGTCAGGAGTAATCGGTGGTATTGTTGCTACATTGGGAACTATCCTTCCTGCAATTGTTATTGTATCGATTGTCTCTGCGTATTTGGACAAATTCCGCCATAGTCCCATTGCCGATCATATTTTTTATGGACTTAGACCAGCCGTTACCGGACTGATTATAGCTGCCGGTTATGATGTGATGAAAGTATCCTTTATAAATGTTTCTCAATTTGTGGAAACATGGTCTTTCAGTACATTGGTTGAGCCAGTAAGCCTGCTTATATTTGCTATCATGTTTGTAGCCATTCGCAGATTGAACAGGCATCCGGTCACTTATATCGGATGTGCAGCGGTTATTGGCTTGTTATTTAAATTATAATAGCCGTACAAAGAAGGAGGAAAAAATGGATAATCGTGTTGGAAAAGTTATGACAGTACAGGGATTGGTGGATCCATCTACATTGGGAGCGACGCTTACTCATGAACATCTCTTCTTTAATTTAGATTACTATTTTGAAGACATAGAAGATCCGGAAAAGAAGAAAATGTTTACATCTCCGTTGGACATGAAAATTTTACATTATGTATCGTATGATCCATATTGCAATAAAGAAAACTGTCAGATGCAGGATTTGGATATTGCTCTGTATGAAGTGGGTTTGTTCAAAAAAGCAGGGGGTGGGACAATCTGCGATCTTACAGCAGGAGGAGTGAATTTCTTTAACCGACCAATTGAGCATTTGCGCACCATTTCGGAAAGAACGGGTATTAAAGTTGTTGCCAATGTCACCCATCACCAGAAAAGCGGGCATCCTCCGTATGTTGCTAAAGGGACAGCGGATGATGTTGCGAAAGTTTTTCTGAACGATATACAAAATGGTGTTAGAGATACTGGAATTTATCCGGGCATTATTGGAGAAGTCGGTTGTGGATATGTATTCCATGAGGATGAAAAGAAAGTTGCAAGAGGCGCTGCACGCGCACATCGAGAAAGCGGCATACCAATCTCATTTCATGTCCATCCGCCTAAGCGGCATGACCATGAAATTATGAAGATTATGAAAGAGGAAGGTGTAAAACCGGAGCATGTCGTTTTAGGACATCGCGATGGCGTACTGACACATAAAGATCTTTCATGGCATGAAAAAATCGATTATCTGTGCAGTATTGCCGATTATGGTTGCTATATTCAGTTTGATCAATGCGGTAATCAATACCATTGTAAAGCCGAGAATGATGGATGGTGGTTTGCTTCAGATAGAGAAAGAGCCGCTGCATTGTTCCAACTGGTATTGCGCGGTTATGAGGATCAGATCCTGCTTTCACATGATTGTGGACAGAGAAACTTCTTAGCATATTATGGTGCATGGGGCATAAGTCATATTTTAACCAATTTCCATGAGACCATGCTGGAAGCAGGACTTGATGAAAAAGTTATCCATAAATTTAGCTATGAAAATCCTGCACGCATGCTAACCATTTGTGAAAAATATTAGAAGTGCGATAATAGACTGTTTGAATTGCTAAACTTACTTTTAAAACGATATAAATATACGAAACATGGCATCAATCGATGCCATGTTTCGTTTTAGTGCGATAATCTCGCTCCGCAAAGCTTCGCTGCCCAAAGTGTGAACAGCCGTCCGCTTGCCCATATAATGCAGCCGCAGATTTATTTAAGAACGAATCACTGTGGCTGTGCAATATGTATAACAATTAATATGCGTTATTCGCAGAAAAAGCGGTCTGCGATTTCAGACAGTTGCTTAGGAATTTCTGTTGGGATTTCATGGGATATCCCAACAAGTTCTTGATAGCGCGCGAGAGGGAACGCGGCGCGGACTTCCGCTTGATAATCTGCGGTAAGGATTTCGTCTGAAGTCCCCCACAGAATCAGAACAGGGGCATGGATAAACTGGACAAAATAGCGGTTATCTGTTTGATTCATGGAAAACATTGCGGCGCGTAGGCTTTTCCCAGGCACACCGCGCAGCGTGGACAGATATGCCGCCGGAAAATCCGGATCTGCGCAGTTTTCCGGATGCGGGAGAAATTCTTCCTGCATTTCCTGATCAGTCATGCGGGAAAAATCCATGTTCTCGAAATGCTCGTAGATACCTTGCATCTCGTCGCCAGTAGTATGTCCGCGCACCAGAGTAGAGGCCAGAATCAGTTTCTTAACCCGTTCAGGTACACAGAAAGCCAACGTCTGTGCGATTAGGCTGCCCATGGAGTGACCCATGACAAAGCAGGAATCCACGTTCACGGCATCCAGAAACGCGGTCAGATCCTCGGAATGCTGCACAGGGGTGTAGATAAACTGATCGGGTTTGTCGGTCTGTCCGAAGCCGCGCAGGTCAACTGCAAACATGTGATAACGATCCTGCAGGGAAAGCATGGTTTCACGCCAGATGCGGCTGGAATCGGTGAATCCATGGATGAGGAGCAGTGGCTCAGCCGACGGATCGCCGGCCTCCATATAATACATGGTGATACCGGTCGGGAGGCTGACTTTTTTGGTCTGACTGTGCCATGTTTGATGAGAAGGAATGGTTTGGTTCATGACAAAACTCCTTATTGTGTTTTGGCGGTCGCGTTCCGCGCTTCGAGATCCTGCATGATCTGCGGCAGTTCCCGATCCAGACGATAGAACAGCACCAGTGCAACATTGACGAAGCCGAAAATGATCGGCACCCACAGATAAATGTTTGTGATCATGGACATCGAAGAAGCGCTCTGAACGGCGAGCGTGCCGTCGAAGCCTGCACCGTTAAGCAGCGCGCCTGCGACTGCCTGCGAGATGCCCTGCCCGAATTTCTGGCCAACGGTAGCGGCGCAGAAAATGATGCCTTCCGTGCGAAGGCCAAACTTCCAGTGACCGTATTCGACACAGTCCGCGATCATAGCGAACAGGACGACAGCACCGAACGCCATGCCGATACCGCGTGCGACTGCCGCCGTGACAGCAAGCGTCGGATCAACCGGATTGATTAGGACAAGCGCGTGACCGACAATGGAAACGACAGCGCCGCAAAGCGTCATATTGCGTTTGCTGAGCCGTTTGACGAAAAACGGGACAAGCAGGCCGACGGTTGCAATTGTTGTCACTTTTTCGGCTGTGGTAATTACGCTCATAAAATTGACGTTGCCGAAAATGTACTGGCAGTAATAGGAAAGATTCATGCTGGTAACTGTCATGTTGAACGTGCCGGACACCCACAGGCCGAGCGCCATATACCAGTATTTGTTTTTCAGGACAGCAAGGAAGGACTTGCCGATAGGCGCTGGTTCGTCGGATGCACACCGTTCCTCGGGAGCGGTTTCCCGCGACCAGAGGAAACAGATGAAGTAGCAGAGCGTTGCGACGATGGAAAAGCAAGCGATAACCATGATCCAGGCCTTCTGGTCGCCGCCGAGGGAGTTGGCCGCGGGGATGGTCAGTGCGGAAATAGCAAGCTCCATGATCGGGGCGCCAAACTGCCGCATGGTATTCAACTGGCTGCGTTCGGTCGGGTCGCGGGTCATCAGGGAATTGAGCGAGCTGAGCGCAAGACCGGCCATAGTATTGACGATGGTGTTGGCAAAGTTATATGCAACGAAGATATAGATAAGCTGCAAATTTTCCGAGGTGGAAGGCACGGTATACATGGCGATCAGTGCGATCAGGTGAGGAATACACATGCGCAGAAGCCACGGACGCGCCTTGCCGTATTTGGATTTCGTGCGGTCGATGATTGTACCGGCGATAATATCGCTGAACCCGTCCAAAAAACGGCTGATGAGCATAACAAATGTTACTCGTCCGATATTTAGGCCGATCACATTGGTGTAGAAGTAGGTTAATGTGACGTTAATCAAAAAGACAATGGTTGTCTGCGCCGCGCCGCCAAACATATAGCCGATATGGGGCTTGGTTAGCATTTTTGTGCCGGAATTTCCTTTTTCCATCTTGTCACCTTCTTTGTATTGCCCCAGTTTGGTTATTTCTCGATGATCCCCTGTGTCAAAACTTCAAACGGAATATCGGCGCTGGGGTAGCCGGCGACCAAAATCGCCTGCGCGTGAATCCCGTAGTCGCCGGTCTGTACGACGGCCTTGCATCGGTTGCGCAACTGGTAATATTCTGGCACATAGTGCATGGTGTACACCTTGTCCTTGCCGAAAAGATCGCAAAGGAATTGATATCCTTCCGGGTTAGCAGCGGGCATATCTTCGGTGACGATAGCGGCTTCGAAATCGCCGCAGTATTTCAGGGCGTTGACGATATCCTGCATTTTCGGTACGCCGGTTACCGCTTCGAGATCCAGGTATTCCACGCTGGGGTCAAGCGGAAACAGGGCTTTCGTGGAGGTGCCGCTGCCAGCGTCGGCAATATACAGCATTTCTCCGTGGCGGATGCTGGCGACAATAGCGGCTAAGCGTTCATTCAGAATTCTGCATTTCGGTTCCATTAAGATTCATCCTTTCACGATTTTCGTTTTATCAACTTTCCTGTTGACATTAGTATCATACCGTAATTAGAGACAAATTTCTTTTGCATTTCCACTGTATTTTTATCGAAATTGTCATATAAAACTATAGCGTTTTCGCCGTATGTTGCGACGGATCTAATAAACAAATGATTGGATATTGAAATTGTTAGCTGGAAGGTTTTGGCGTTGAAAAAGACGTTAATTTAAATTATAATATAATATAAAAAGAAAAGGAGGGGATAGCGTGTGGAAAGATACCCATTTTGAAGGATCGGACATCCAGTTCACTATTGAAAGGCTTTCTGCGGAAAAACCGCAATAGAGTGAAAAACTGCGTATCGTTTTTCAACTCAAAGGGGAAAGCAAAGTTTTGCTCAATGGGAATCAATATGTGATGCGCGAAACAGATTTTTTTGTTATCAATCCGTTTGCATTATATAGCCTGGAAGATGCAGGAGAAGCAGTTGTGCTTTATGTGGACTTTCCCCATTCCTTTACGACAGAATTGCACGGAGTGCAAATTGATTGCCTGTCCTTCCTTTGTGCCAATAAAGAAAAACAGCAGCTTGATGCAGTGCGTGCTTCGCTGGCACATATGTGTCAAGCATATTTGCAGCGAGAATTAGGATATAAGTGGGTGATACAGGGCGAAGCATATTTGGTACTGCAATCATTAGTGGTGTTTTTTGCAAAACCACTATCTGAAAACGAGCATCGTAATGCTGAGCATTCGCGCATTTTTCGCCTTCTTACCTATATTCACGAACATTATGCTGAAAATATTACCTTGAGCGGTCTTGCAGAGCGGGAATATTTATCAACAAATTATTTGTCGCAGTTCTTTCAGCACCACCTTCATATGAGCTTTACCAGCTATATGACCAATTTGCGGTTGAATTATGCGCTTTTAGAGCTTTGCAACACAAGGAAAAGCATTACAGATATTGCGCTGGACAACGGTTTTGCTTCTATTAATGCGTTTATACAAAGTTTTAAACAGAAATACGGAACAACACCAGGGAAGTACCGAAGAGGACTAAGCGAGCATCAGAACGTCTCGAATGATATTGAACAAAGTGCGGATATTCTTCATTTGTCAACATTGCTGCAGTATGCGAACCAAAGGACTTCTTTACCTGTTCCGGAAATACGTCCTCTGCGTAAAGATATCCATATATCTTATGGGAACCGTACCATACCTGTTTTTCAGGACTGGCGCGTTATAATGAATGCTGGTTATGCAGAGGAATGCTTGAACGCTCAGGTTTTAGAACAATTGGAGAGGTTGCAAAAGGATATTGGGTTTGAGTACATCAGATTTCATGGGCTTTTTAATGATTCGATGCAGGTATATCAGGAGAATGATGCGCATATCATACAGCCGCAATTTACGCGGATCGATCTGTTATTGGATCAAATGCTTGCGCTGCACTTTAAAATGTACATAGAATTTGGCTTTGTGCCACAGCAGCTGGCATCAACAAAACGAACAGTTTTCTCCAATAAGAGTTATGTTTGTATGCCTTCTGATCTGAAGAAATGGACTGTATTGGTTCAGTCGCTATTACGACACTGCATTCGGAGATATGGTATTTGTACCGTTCGTCAATGGCGCTTTTCTTTGTTCAGTATAAACTTTGCGCAGTATGGTTTTTTTACGGAAGAGCAATATTTTAAATTGTTTAAGCAGACATTTCAAGCAGTAAAATCAATTGATCACAAACTGTCGGTCGGTGGACCAGGATTTGAGGGAAGCCGATTTCTGGATCGGAATGACCAAACCTACTATTTGTTCTTGGAAAGATGTTTAATGGAGGAATGTATGCCGGATTTTGTTACAATGCATTCTTTCCCGCACGAATTTCGAGATCTGAAGATGAATTTTGACAGGATGATGACAGAAAATGATGTTTCTGCATCGTTTGCGCTGAGTAAAAATGAAAATTATATGATGGATGCTGTTCATTCCTTAAAACAAGTTTTAGCTGCTTTGAACATCAAGAATGTTCCGATTATCATTGACGAATGGAACTCGACAATATGGCAGCGGGATTTATGTGCGGATACCTGCTACCGTTCTGCGTATATCATAAAAAATATGTTAGAGAGCATGGGGCAGACAAATGGAAAAGGATATTGGACAGTCAGCGATTATTTAAGCGAATGGAATGCAGGGAATGATATCTTTCATGGTGGACAAGGTATTTTTACATATAACGGAATACCCAAATCTGCATATTATGCTTTTTCGTTTTTAAATAGAATGAGCGATGAGTTGCTCGCGGCAGAACAGGGCTGGTATGCTACTAAAACACAGGACGGAATTCAGATTTTGTTTTACCATTATTGCCACTATAGCGTAGTATACAAACTTCCAAGCAGATCTGGAAATCTTTATGAGCGATACCATGCATTTAAAAATACAGCCCCAGTAGAATATCATATTTCAGTTACAGGATTAAAGAATACGCAATATATATGCCGATATTTTCGAATTGGACCTAATGGAGGCAGCGCGTTCGATGAATGGCTTGCAATGGGAGCGCCAAAGGAGTTGACGGCAGAGGAACTGAGGTATTTGAAAAGCAAATCCATACCGACTCGGCAGATTGTAAAACATAACGAATTGGACGACATCACTGTTCTGGTGCAGCCGTTAGAGGTGGTGCAATTGATTATCAGTGCTTGTGATGAATAGGCTGACGATACCAGGTGATAAACAGCTAAAAGCAGCGTGTCAATATCAGGCACGCCGCTTTTTATATTGGTATGAACTTGTTTAGAAAACCTATCATCAGATGCAGCTAATGGTATGTCAAAGCGTCTGCCTAAAAAGAAATCTGGAAACGGCAATAAATGCGCAGGAGCCGATTTATGATAACCGGCTCCTGCAGAGAGAGAAGTATATTATGAAAGTGTCAGTCAATGTATTTCTGACGGGACTTGCCATAATCCGTGACCTTGCAATAGATCAGCAGGCTGCCCGCGTCGTCGAATTCTGTGCGCGTTGCATCCAGAAAGCTGACGCCGAGAAAGGAGTCAACATATTGCTCCACGGTTCTCAGGTTGAAGAAACGCTCGCCTGGATATTCGTCCTTCAGATCGTTATACGCATCAGCGGCGGTGAATTCAGCATCCTTCTCAATGGCATACTGCAGGATCCTTGTCTTGATCGGCAATTGCATTTGGACGCCCCCTTATGATATGTTGCGCAGATTGGCAAGTTCGGACGGTTTGCAAATGATGAGGATCAGGCCGGCTACAGAGATGATAGCACCAGCAACCCCGAGCGCAGTAACCGAGTAAGCCGTGATGCCGAGCGCAGCGAACAGATAGCCTAAAGGGATGGACCAGAGCGGCTTAGAACTGTCAACTGCAAGCGCGCGGGCCGGTCCGGTCTTATTGAAAGCGGTATACACGCAGTTGTAGTTGATCGCGCCCATCAGACCCATGATTGCAACATATAGCAGCAGGGTGGGGGAGGTGAGTACCATACGGATGATCTGGGTAAAGGCTTCCATATTGCCGGTCGCGCCGGACAGGGTTGCCATTGCAGCCAGACCGATGATACCGGCGCCGAGACAACGGAAGATGCCGCAGCCAACCGTGGGGTCAATCATATCGCCTGCATAAGTGGAAAACTGGCCTTCAAGCGTGAAGCCGATCGGCGCCATGCACGCCAGGATAAAGCCGAGGATAAAATTGCTGCCGCCTTCGCTGAAACCGCTCCAGCCGGATACAATAACGCCGACAACCGTAATCGCAATGCCTATGTAGACGCGGGCGGACAAGTTTTCTTTTAAAAAGAACTTGCTGATGATCGAAGTCAGGATCGGTCCGAGGCTGACAACGACCGAAACCGTGGTCAAGCCGCAGAACGGGGTCGCAGCCATCCAGCAGCCGGTGGCAAGCGGGCCGGCAAATGCTGCGGACAGGAGCATCATCCAGGAGATTTTCAGGCTGGCGGTACGCCTATATTCGCGTAATCCCTTGCCGTGTGCCGCATTCCAGATAAACGCAAAGATCGCCGCAAAGATGTCACACATGCCGATCAGGGTGATCGAGCAAATGATGCTGACAATGACCTGGTCGCTGAGCGCAGTCGAAACCGTGTTGGTGACCGAGGTGTTGAAAACATTCTGGATAACTGCGGTGATCGGCACCAACAGGGCGATTTTCATACCGGTTAACGCCATATTGATTTTCTTTTGGGTATAGGCTTCTGATGGCGTCAGGGTAGTTGCTGCCATTTTTCTATCCCCTTTCGTTTCGAAGCTGGAATTATGTGCTCAGAATAAAATTGATCTGTTCGCAAAAGTCATTCGTGGCACAAACACCGGTTTCCTTTACCAGATCCTGCACATCAACCGGAAGGTCGCTGCCCGGAAGCAGCGCATTTAACATACCGCCCATCATGATTTTGTACTTTTTGCCGCGTCTTTTAGCAAGCTCCGTGATGGACTGCGCATAAGACAGACATTGGCCGCAGTGCGTGCTGATGCAGATGATGTTGCTGCCTTCTTCATCTGCAAGGTCGAGCGCACTTGCGGGTTCAACATCCACGCCGCCGTTGATGACGTGTGCGTTGATTTCCGTGTAGACATTATCGACCAATAGCAGGCCATAGCTGTGTCCATCGGCAGATACACAGACTATTTTTTGGCCGTTTAGCTGCATGCCTTTACTTTTAAGCTCCGCAATGATCTCGTCTTTCATCTGCATAGTCTGCCGTCCAAGCTGACTGGGGCAGTACGGTTTGAAGTAACCGAACTCATCCACGCTGGGGTGAAAGCTCTGCTCGAATTTGACGGGCGGGAACCGCTTGAGCATCATGATCATCTGAAGAGGATCCTTGATGTCCACGCCAGCTTCTTCAAACCCGCGCATGACCTTTTCAAAGAACTTGGTGCCTTTTTCGATCATCAGGTCACTCATTTCCTCAATGGAGGTCCAATCGATCAGAGGCAGCCATTCCTTAGCCTTGGTTTCTGCCCGCATGCCTGCGGAAGCGATATCGAGCAGCTCCTCCAAGGAGGGGGTGCGGAGACATTCGGTGACGGCAACGGGGCTGATAATTATGGGCAAATTGTACTTGAGATTGAATAGCACCTGAATAAGTGCTTCCTGCACACCTGTGCCGAAGTTGCAGTTGACATCGTGATCCAATTGATCGACCGTGCCGCCATTGAAATAAACGAGGCCTGGGTGATCAGGGGTAGAGAACAGTTTGTGCATCGCCAGTGCAAAAGCCATACGGGGCTGCACCTCGGTGAGTAAGCCGCCATAGCTAACGCTGAACAACGTATCACACAGCTCGGTACAGATATAGTGTTCAACCATCAGGTAACCGACCCAAGAAGCGACGTCAAGGAAATAGCCAGGGATACCGTCCTCCGGATAGGTGACAACGTCGATATCCAAATCTTTTTTTGTGGAGAGAATACCGAGCGAACGCACCATATCAGAAAAGCGCTGCTTGTCATCGTGATAGCCGGTATATTCCCAAATCAGCGTGGAGAAACAGCCGAGACGGTCGGTGCCGGCCTCTAATGCGTTGATTGTGGTCTGGAGCGAAGCAGGGCAGGCAAGATGGAAATCCTGCCATGCGACCGAAAGGGGAGCGGCCTGCGTATGTGCTTTCCAGTCGGCGGGATCGTACATTTCGTAGCTTGTCTGCTTGGGAAACTGATCCCAATATTCATGCGGCAGGCCAACGATCTGGGACGGGATAGACTGAATGCCGGAGATTTCCATTCCATTCGCAGCATTGCGCCGGTTGAAAGCATCAATCTCTTTGATTGCGTTAATTTCATTCTCCAGCGTTGCCAGACCGATAAGGAGCTGCCAAGTCATTTTACCTTCTGCGAGACGCTTTTTGCGATATTCCAGATAACTTTTGCAGCCGTGTTTTTCCAAAAACGGCGTACGGGGTACCTGAATGGTTCTGCCAAGCGCGCGCCCCTCCTCCAGCAAAGCATGCCCATCCGGATAATCGGTCGGAATCAGGCTTTTAATGTATTCACGCAAAGACTCGTCCATAATATCCCTCCTTAAAGGTGCTGATCAATGCTGTACGCCTGGAAAGCAGCTTAGAAAATACCACGGCCCAACTTGGCATCCACAACACGCTTGACGGCGATCAGATAAGCGCCAATGCGCAGGGTCTCGTTTTTCTCCTTGGAGATGTTCCAGACTTCCTCGAATGCAGTGTCCATAATATTTTTCAGTTCGTCATTTACGCGTGCTTCGGTCCAGCAGAGTTCCTGAATGTTTTGTACCCACTCGAAATAGGAAACAACTACGCCGCCTGCATTGGCAAGAATATCCGGAACAAGGACAATGCCGCGTTTCTTCAGAATTTCATCGCCTTCCAATGTGGTTGGACCATTTGCGGCCTCCACTACATACTTGGCGTGGATGCGGTCGGCATTATCCGCATTGATTTGATTTTCCAAGGCAGCCGGAATAAGTACGGTCGTATCAAGCTCGAGCAACTGGGCGTTGCTGATATGCGAAACCCCTTCGGCCTGATAGTCTTTAAGCAGTTTTCGCTGGCTGATAAAATCGAGGATTTCGGGGATGTTAAGACCAGCCTGAGCGTACACGCCACCGGAAACATCGCTGACAGCGATGACTTTCATGCCTTCTTCGTGGAGCAGCTTGGCCGTCACGCTGCCGACGTTGCCCATGCCCTGCACAACAACAGTGGTATCTTTTACAGGGATATTTTCCTTGGCAAGCAGGTTGTTGACCGTGAACATTACGCCGCGGCCGGTTGCTTCGCTGCGGCCGAGGATGCCGCCGAGACCGATGGGCTTGCCGGTTACGCAGCTGAGCACGCTGTGGCCTTTCAGCATGCTGTACTGATCCATCATCCAAGCCATGACACGTGCGTTGGTGCCAACGTCCGGCGCCGGAACATCCTGTTCAGGGCCAATTAGCGGAGCAATTTGCGCAGTATACTTGGCGGTCAGATCATGCAGCTCACGTTCGCTCATTTCATTCGGGTTGCAGATGATGCCGCCCTTACCGCCGCCATAAGGGATATTGACAACCGCGCACTTAAAAGTCATCCATGCGGACAGTGCTTTTACTTCGTCAAAATTGACAGCGGGGTGGAACCGCACACCGCCTTTCGCAGGACCGCGTACAGTTGAATGCTGCACACGGAAGCCTTCGAATACACGAACCGAACCATCGTCCATTACAACGGGCATGGAAACCTCCAGTGCGCGTTCAGGATGCTTGAGCGTAGCATACTGGTCCTCAGTGTAGCCGAGAATAGACGCGGCATTGTCGACAACTTTTAAGACGTTGTCAAAGGGATTGTATGTCTCCTTCATGATAATGACACCCTTTCTAAAAATGAAGAATTGCCATATGCAATACCACTAAAATGTTGAAAGCAGCGAGAGAAGCGAATTAATTATTTTAATGGTTATTACAAATGATTATAAAAATATTATAGGCATATCGAAAGAGAATGTCAATACTGAAAAATAGAATATTTTAATATTTAAAATAAATGTTTATGGATGAGTCTCGTTAACTGCTTGAATTTCTCCGGAGAATGCAGTGACAGTAACGCGCCGTTCGATAAATCGCTTTTCGCCAGAGAGACTATCCGTGATAAAAGTATCGTCAATTAAGTCAAAGGCACTGCCGATGCCTGGCAGGTGGGAAGCAGCTAACCGCCTGCCAGAAGCCTTGGCATATTCCGTGGCTTCTTCAAGTGTCGAAAAGTTGCAGCGATTTTCTGCGGAAAAAACCGTATATTTCTTGGAAATAGGATCAAGACGGATCAGAATGTCATTTCGCTCGATGATCTGTGCCACTGCAGCACCAATGGCATTGGCTACGTCTGCATGCTGCGGGACAATCACTTCTGTATGCAGAGTCTCGGACAATTTTTTGCTCCAGCTTGCAATAGGGGCACCGATAGCAACAACGGGCTTTTTTAAATACAGGTTACAGCCAAGAACATTCCCGGTGTCCTGCAGAAAAATGCGGTTGACGAAATAGTTGGCCGCTTCGCTGGAATCCATATCAAAGGACTCACAATCATAATAAAAACAGCTTTGGATGCAGGCACGGCTGAGCGCGCTGTAAACCGCTCCGCACGCTTGCTGTTTACACTGTTCCAGAGGGATAGAGAGCTGTTCAGATAGAATCTGTAGTGCGAGAATGGAACCGGTTTGATTCCACTCCACATAGTCTCCGCCTGCGTGCAGGAGATCTGTTGGGGTAAGGGCGATGCGAGTCAGCATATTTTCCGTGATTAGCTGATCTAAAATAGAGAGCAAATTGCGAATACGGAGTTTGGTCTGCAAGTAATAGCAGGTGTGCGGCATATTTTGCAGTTCGTCAAGAATGCGGCGCTCTGGTTCGCTGCGTTCAGAATAGTCGCAGTATTTGGTAACCATAAAGGCTTCCTGCTCATTTCGCCAGAAACTTTGGTGTTCGCAATCGGGGTTTCGATATATGGTTTGAAGTTCATCCAAAAGTGCGGGGAACCATGTTGTGGCCCGGCAGTAAGGAATTACCTTGCGGGGACCAACACGGATATTCCGCTTACTATCCAGATAGATCCGGCTGTCGCCACCCAAACCGACGGTATAAATTTCAATGGCGCGGATACGAGTGAGCCAGCCGGAAACCTTTGCACCCTCATTACTGATTGGAAGGATACCGCTATTAATATTAGCAATGTCGGTTGTTGTGCCGCCCATGTCCAAAATAATTGCATCATCCTTGCCAGAGAGAAATCTGCCTCCAATAACGCTTGCAGCAGGTCCGGAAAGGATGGTTTCGATCGGAGATTCCCGCGCACAATGCTCAGTCATCAGCGTACCATCACCTTTGACGACCATAAGCGGCGCATGGATATGGAAAGATTTCAGTGTTGCAGTTACAGAGTCAATCAGGTTGCAAATCAGGGGGATTAGCTGTGCATTTAAATCGACTGTAACCGTGCGGTCATAAAACCCCAGCGATGTAGTCAACTCATGTGCGCAAGCAACGGGAATTCCTAACTTGTGCCGGATGCGTTCCTTTACCTGCATTTCATGAACTGGGTTGCGAACACTGGCATAACCGGACACTGCAAGAGCATCTACCTTACCGCGGAAGAATTCGATAGCGGAATCGAGTTCATCATAATCCAGATTCTCTTTTAACCGCCCTTGTATGTCCAACTTGCCTTTGATGACACGGTAACGGTCAGTTGGAAGCTTGCCCTCAGGGCGTCCGCCTATTAAGATCAGTCCTTCTTTGCATCCGCGTCCTTCAACGATGGCGTTCGTTGCCAGGGTGGTGGATAAACAGACTAGGGAGATTCCATCCAAATCTTCTGAAGAAAAGGTTGAAATACAATTCTTAATACAGATGCGAAGATCGCGGCGGGTGGTCAAGGTTTTTGCTTTGCACAGTACCTGTTTGGTATCAGAGGCAATAATTACGCCATCCGTATAGGTACCACCTGTATCGATTCCAAGTATTTTATACATGAAACCCACCTCCCTCTTTATAATTTTACATTTATTTTAAAATTTATAATAATTTGGTAAAACATCCGTTTGGATGTTTTCTTTCGGTCACATTAACATAGGGAAAAGCGAGCAATCAAGTGTCAGCCGAAGCAAGCCTTCCGCGTATTCTTCAAAGGTCTGGTTGTTGACGTCAAGAATAGGCAAATCGCTCTCCTGCATAAATTGGAGGCACTGGCTGCGGATTGTTTTCAGTTCATCGTGTGATAAGTTGTTGCCCATGATGACAAGACAGGGCGGATTAATGGTGCAGCAAATAAGCACAACCATCTGCGCAACAAAGTGCAGGAAAGCGGGGCGATTGGACAGAATTGCCTGCTGCTGGTCCAGCGAAATGCCAAAAGCATTGGCTGCGTGCCGCAGTTCGCCTGCAAGCATCGTGCTGCCCTTGAGCAAATGGCCGTTCACAATATATCCGCTGCCGACATAGCTGTTTGGCTGATCGGGAAAGAACAGGGTAGCAAAGTCCCCATTATGGTTGGAAATTTTTCCGTATAAGGAATAGGTGATAACATTCATGTCATTTTCGACAATGACTTGAATTCCGTGTTTTTCATGAATGACTTTTGCAAAATCTACTTGCTGCAGGCTTGGAATATCACATTGCTCGATAAAACCATCCCGCACTTGACCAGGAATCCCCAAACCTACGGCCTGAATCTGCGGATCTTGTATACGGACGGAGGTAATCAGTGCATCCAACAGTTCCATGGTCACATTTTCGATGGGTTCTTTCTCGCGGTAAATAATATGCCCAAGCGCATCGGCAATTACATACTCTACGAAGTTTTGTCCGTTGCGAATTGTGGTACACAGGGCAAGAACATGCATGTATTCAGGATTATAGGTAAAAACATCAGCAGGGCGGCCAATACTGAATCCGGTCTGATCCACCTTGAGAATTTCTCCACTTTTCAGCATTTCATTTAAAGCGGTACTGCAAGTTGCCATACTGAGCTCCGTAGTTTTTGCAATATCAGCTTTGATACATTTTTCTTGCTGTTGTAGTGCGCGCCGGATGCGCTCCTTATTCATTTGCCGTATTTCGATCGCCGTAATCAATTCCATAATTAACGAATCCTTCCTGATGCGCAGGTGCTGCAGTTGATAAAGCACTTGCGTCATGAGATTTGCTTCTATTATATATGATTGATAAAACAATGTAAACAAAAAATAAAAAAACAATTTAACGAAAAAGTATTGATTTAATAAATAAAATAAATATAATATAAATGGATGCATGCAAAGGAGAAACCAATGACTGATATGACAAAAGGGCGCCCGATCTCTTTGATTTTCCGCTTTTCTCTGCCCTTGATGTTGAGCGGGCTGCTGCAACAATTCTATATGATAGTGGATTCCATTATAGTAGGCCGCGGTGTGGGAATTCATGCCCTCGCTTCACTTGGAGCCGCTGACTGGATCAACTGGTTTTTTCTTTGGGGTATTCAAGGACTTACGCAGGGCTTTTCCATTCCTGTTGCTTTAGCTGTCGGTGCGGCAGAACGACATACATTGCGGCGCACTGCTGCCATGATTGTGCGCGTATGTACAATTTCAGCCGTCGTTTTAACTGCGGCCAGCCTGCTCAGCATTACACCGTTGCTGCATCTGCTCCGGACGGAACAGGCGATCATGGGAGGGGCGCAGCTGTACCTTTGCGTACTGTTTTCGGGTACGGCGGTCGTGTTAGCCTATAATATGTCTGCTGCAATCCTTCGCTGTATGGGAGACAGCAAAAGTCCGCTGTTTGCTATGGTGATCGCGGCCTTTGTCAACATTGGACTGGATCTGTTGTTTGTGATGGTGTTTCGATGGGGCATTTTCGGCGCCGCTCTGGCAACTGTGATTTCACAGGGTATTTCCTTCCTTTTCTGCTTGTGGCGGCTGCGCAGCATGGAGGATCTGCGTCTCCAGCCGGAGGACTGGAAAACTGATTGGGAAACGATCCGTCACCTGTGCAGGTTGGGGCTGCCGGTAGGGCTGCAAAATGCGGTGATTGCCATTGGCGGCATGGTAGTTCAGTTTGTGTTGAATGGATTTGGCTTTCTGTTTGTCGCAGGATTCACAGCAACCAACAAACTGCTGGGTATGCTGGAGAGCACTGCCATTGCGTTCGGTTATGCGATGACGACCTATATGGGGCAAAACCGTGGCGCACGCAAGGTAAAGCGCATTGACGCGGGAATACATAGCGTACTGCTGCTGAGCGTGCTTTTCGCGGCGCTGCTAAGCGCGGCCGGTATGCTTTGGGGGCGGAATGTGTTGTCGCTGTTTGTCTCATCAGAAGATGCGGATGCGGGAAAGGTAATCGACATTGCTTACCAATACCTGACACTGATGGCGGCAATGCTGTGGAGTTTGTATCTGCTGCATGCGTACCGCTCCTCTCTCCAGGGGCTGGGAAACACAACAGTTCCCATGCTGTCCGGTGTAATGGAATTTGTCATGCGCGTTTCTGTGGCGCTCATTCTGCCACGGTTGATCGGGCATACGGGGATATTCTTTGCAGAAGTGTCCGCATGGGCCGGTGCTGCGTTACTGTTAATTGTGTTCTATTATGCAAAAATTCGAAAAATCAAGCAGGATATTCTTGCCGAAACAATGAAAGAAGGCGGTCTGCAGCAAAACGTATAAGCCTAAAAACCAACGGATAAGAAAGGTGAGTTGTATGAAAAAGAATGTTTTGGTAATTACGGGAAGCCCGCGCAAAGGTGGCAACAGCGATTTGATGGCGGATGCTTTTATTAAAGGCGCCTGTGAAGCAGGACATAGTGTAGATAAATTTGAAACCGCATTCCGTCAGGTGACAGGTTGTATCGCATGCGAACGATGCTGGAGCAATGGCCGTGCCTGTGTGATCGATGATGACTGGCAGGAGTTTTCGGAAAAGCTGGAGAAGGCGGATGTACTGGTGTTTGCCTATCCGCTGTACTGGTCTACCATGCCAGCGCAGATGAAGGCAGTCATTGACCGGCTGTTTTCCTATTGCTCGGATAAATGTCTGCACCCACTGACAGGAAAGGAATATGTCACGCTGATTTGTGGTGAGTGTGAGGGCGATGAGATTTTTTCCGAGGCTCGTGCCGTGCAAAAGGGCCTGGATAGTTACTTTGAATGGAAGCAGCTGGGCGAACTGGCGGTACACAGCGTCTTTAAAAAAGGAGAGATTAAGCGGACCGGCGCGTTGGAAAAGGCATATGAAATGGGGCGGAGCATGAAATAAAATAATTTAATTCAATGATTAAAATAAGTATTGACATAAAGGAAAAGACCTGCTAATATATAGCTATAATCAAATTCAATGGTAGTTAAAAATACTGACGATTTGATGAATTATCATTGGGCGGACCGCCGGCCTTACAGAGCGGATCAATCGAAAAAGGAGCGATCAATATGAGCCGTATGCAGGAAACCTTTCAGGAGGCGCAGAAATATTTCATCGGTGGCGCCTCTGCGGGTCAACGTTACAATGCGGTACTGAAGCAGCCCTTGTATCTGGATCATGCCGATGGGAGCCATGTCTGGGATGTGGATGGGAAAGAATACATCGACTACCACACCTGTGCAGGTGCAGGGCTGTTTGGCCATAACCATCCCCGCATTCGTGAAGCGATCGGCCGCGCGATGGATAAAGGGTTCTTCATGAACTTTGACACACCGTATCATGTGGAACTGGCAAAGCTGCTGCAGCAGGTATTCCCAAGCTGTGAGCGCATCCGCCTGGCGAACACCGGTTCGGAAGCGACACAAGCTGCGATCCGTGTGGCGCGCAGCTTTACCGGCCGTGACAAGATCATTAAGTTCGAGGGCCATTTCCATGGCATGCACGAAAATATCTGGTTTAACCACAATGGTGTAAACAAGGCGGATGAATACGGTGAAGTTGAGACTGTACCGGATTCGCAGGGCTTCCCGTCCAATGCTAAGGACAGTGTCATTAACGTAGTGTTCAACAATATCGACGCGCTTGAGCACGCGGTCGAGAAATACAAAGGCGAGATCGCCTGTGTCATTCTTGAGCCGATCAGCTATAACTGCGGCTGCTATGAGGCGCGCCGTGAGTATCTGAAAAAGGTACGCGAGCTGTGTACCCGCGAGAACATCGTTCTCATCTTTGACGAGGTGGTTTGCGGACTGCGTATGCGTCCGGGCAGCGCGCAGAAGTATTTCGACGTGATTCCGGATATGACCACAATGGCCAAGGCGATTGGCGGCGGACTTCCTATTGCAGCGTTCGGCGGTCGTGCGGATATCATGAGTGTGCTCAATCCGGTCGGCAAGACGACGGTCAGCGGTACTTACACAGGTTCATTCATGCCGGTTGTCGTGGCGATCGAGTGCCTGAAGATGGCAATGGAGCCGGGCTTCTACGATCAGATCGAGAAGATTGGTGAGAAGCTGTATCGCGGTATTGACAACCTGTTTGCCAAGAACGGCAAAAAAGGCCACTGCCGTGGCGTGGGCGCGCGCTTTGCAATCTATTTCGGCGTGGAAAATACAGAAGACGATTTCGACTTCCGCAAGGTTGCGGAAGAGCAGGATCGTACAATGTATAAGAAGTTTGTAACGGAGTGCCTGCCGAAGGGCCTTTGGTTCCATGATACGGCGGGTCCGGTATCTCCGGCGCATTACGGCATTACGATTGCGCATACGGAGAAAGATATTGACGAGACCCTTACGCGGATGGATGATATTTTCAAAACATTCTGAGGTAGTGCCATTTTGTCCTGAGACCATCTGCGTTTTTGGGGAAGGCGGCGGGATATAACTTATCTCGCCGCTGATTTTCAGGAAGGGTTGTGCAAGTGAGACACAAGGGCTATGTGCATATTTATTGTGGGGATGGAAAAGGGAAAACGACCGCAGCTGTCGGCCTGACAGTCCGCTGCGTCGGTTACGGCGAGAGGGTGCTGTTTGTCCAGTTTCTCAAGGGATGGGACAGTGGTGAACTGCATGTACTGGAAAAACACCCTGAAGTGACTTTAGTTCGCGGAGATTCTTCGGATAAATTCGTTTTTCAGATGGATGATGTGGAGAAGCGGACGGCACAAGCACAGTATGACGATAATCTGCGTTACATCGCCTCGGAGATGAAGAATGGTTATCATCTGCTCGTGCTTGATGAGGTTATGGCAGCGTGGAACTGCGGTCTGATCGACCGGACGCTGCTGATCGATCTGTTGGAACATCGTCCAGATACTGTGGAAGTCGTTATGACGGGTCGAAATCCCCCAGAAGAACTGATGGCCTTTGCGGATTACATTTCTGAGGTTCGCAAAGTGCGACACCCTTATGACAAAGGCGTTCAGGCGCGACGGACGATCGAATTTTGATCTGCGCGTCTGCGCACGATATGGCTTGCGGCGCTATGAGAAAGCCGCATGGAAGTACAATACCTTGACCGACAGACTACATAATGCATCGAACAAATTGGTGGGTCAGGGAGCATGGCAAACATGTTGGATCAACATAGCGCCTGCCAGTTGGCGGAAAGAACAGTAGAAATTAGAAAAACATATTGACAAATATTATTTTTAGAGTTAAAATAATTATAATAAAAATGGCGGCGGCAATAACTTACATGCAGTCATAATCCTCTTATTTATTTTTTCTGTCGCCGCCTTTTTTATAGAAGTCAATACTTATTTTAAGGAGGACAATACTATGAAAATGGTTGAAGTCATCGACGAATCGAATGGCAAAGTGGTAGGTACTGTACCGAAATACACCGGCGAAGAAATCGCAGCAATGGTTGACAAAGCCTATGCGGCGCAGCCGGCGTGGGAAAAGGTTCCGCTGTTCGAGCGCGGCCAGATCCTGTATAAGTTCTGTGACCTGGTCGATGAGAATCGCGAAGAAATTGCAAACTTCATGTCCTGCGAGATGGGCAAGCCGATCCTTCAGTCCCGTGCGGAGACCACTTATGCGGCGGAAATCGGCCGTGCGAACATTGAGGTTGGCAAGCACCTGTACGGCGAAGTGCTTTGCGACAGCTCCGAAGGCTATGAGGATCACGTCGTTATGGTTCGCCACGAGGCACTGGGCGTTGTTGCGGCGGTCATCCCGTTTAACTATCCGGTTGAGTTGACCCTGCAGAAGCTCGTTCCTGCGCTGCTGATGGGCAACACCATGATCGTTAAGGCGTCTACCACTGCGCCCTGCTGCGTGCAGAAGCTGATTCAGCTTGCTCATGAGGCGGGCGTGCCGGAGGATGTACTGTTCTTTGTAACCGGCGATCGTGCGGACTGCACTGAGAACCTGCTCAAAAACAAGAAGGTCGCCTGCATCGCTATGACTGGCAGTACTGAGGCTGGTTCTGAGATGATGATGGATGCTGCGCCGACCATTAAGAAGGTCATCCTCGAGCTGGGCGGCAACGATCCGCTGATCATTACGGAAGAGGCGGCGGACGATCCGGAGCTGATTGCCAAGGCAATTGAGTGCCTGTGCTGGGGCCGTATCAACGAGAACAACGGTCAGGTCTGCGCATCCCCGAAGCGCACCATCGTACATAAGAAAGCGCACGATGTGTTCGTGAAGTGCCTGCTGGAGTTCGTTAAGACGCTCAAGCGTGGTCATGCAACCGATCCGACGGCGCAGCTGACCCGTCTGGTTTCCACCAAGGCGGCTGAGCGGGTCGTTGAACAGGTCAAGCACACCATCGATCAGGGTGCGACTCTGCTGTATGGCGGCAAAAATAACGGTCCGGAGATGGATGTTACTATTCTGGACAATGTCACAAAGGATATGGACATTGCGTGCGATATGGAAGTGTTTGGTCCGGTCGTTCCGATTATCACCTTTGAGACCGACGAGGAAGCGGTCGAGATCGCGAATCAGAGCAAGTACGGCCTGAGCGCCTGCGTCATCACCAAGGATCTCAAAAAGTCCTTCTACTTCACCGAGAATGTAGAGTCCTCGGCGGTTTGGGTTAACGGTTCGAGCGCGCTGCGCCATAACGACCAGCCGTTCGGCGGCTGCAAGGGTACTGGTATCGGCAACGAAGGCGCCGGCTACTCCTGCGCTGAGTTTACCCGCCTGAAGACCTATGGCTTCTGCGATGTATCTCCGAAGAAGCGTCTGTACGAACACGGCGACGGTATGGGCGATTTCCTGTCGAACTTCCGCGCGCAGGTTGCTGAGCAGATGAAGAATATGGATAAGTAAGATAATAATAGGATGCGAGAGCGGCTGAAAACAGCCGCTCTTGTTTTCTATACGCGGCATACTGGTGCAGCTGCTCCATTTCAGCCAGAGGTGTTAGAATTGGTAGCAGATAAACAACTGTCGGATCAATAAAGATGATCGACGCTTCGGAAAATAATTGGTTATTTGTCATTGTCCTGATGTACGGAGAACCTTTCGGGCGGAGCGGCGCAGCGCCTTAAACTGGTGCGCCATCTCAGCAGTCAACTAATACGGTCGTAGTCGCAGAGTACCGGCCGGAGTTAGCCGTCCAAGCGGATTGAATTATCAATTTGGGACAGGGTGGGGAAAGACGAGTGGGCATATCCTATTCTGTGGCACACCTGTTCAGATAGTCGACTGCACCAAGTCATTAACAGGGCAATGCTTAAAGGCGTTTGTGAAGCGAAGTGAGGATGAGCTACCACTATCCGATGCCGAATAAGGCCAAGCCGATTATCTTTGCGTTCCACGGTTATCCGACGCTGGTGCATGAGCTGACCTGCCGGCGGCACAACCGTCACCTGCATGTGCGCGGCTACAAGGAGGAAGGGACGATCACGACGCCGTTTGATATGCGGGTGCAGAATGATATCGACCGGTTCCATCTGGTGCAGGACGTGCTGATGCGCCTGCCGTAGCTGGGCAATCGGGGGACGCACCTATGGCAGAAGATAGAGAACCGTCTGATCGAGCACAAGCAATATATTACCCAGTACGACATCGATATGCCCGAAGTGAGAGAATGGGTGTGGAGCAACATGGAGAAATAAACAACTTATAAAGTTAAAGGCAGCGCCCGCAGAACGGAAGATGGTTCTGTGGGCGCTGCTGGCTATGGGGTAAGAAGATAAAAATAAGTTAAGATAACTGTAATTAATTGAAAATAATAGAAGCTTTTTGAGGGTATATACAGCCAAAGACGATTTTGAATTTCAATGCCTAGATCGGTCAGGGCTTTTTCATGCGATGCAATAAGTTCCATGTGATTTTCTCTTTATGGAGCGGGATACCGGCCGCCGCCATCGAATCGCCAAGCGCATCGATTTTCTCGAGTAATGTTACGCTGTGGCCGCGTAGCGCCAACACACGCGACGTCCAGACCAGTCGCACCGCCGCTGACACCGATTACCGGCAGCATGGAAGGTAACCGCGTCAAAGCCCGCACTCTTCGCGTTGACTGCCGCATGGGTTGAAATAAAAGAATCTCATTCTTTGCAATATCTCAAAATTAATACTACAACCGAAGCGGGTTACAACAGGCCTTGTTTCTCACGTTCGAGCAGATCTGCCATAATCTGATCGTATTTCTTGTCCAGACGATAGAATAGCATTACAATAATTACCACAGCGAATAGGATTATTGGCGCAAACTTAAACAGATTTACAATCATTTGCAAGGCGCTGTCAGGCTGTACAACGGTCGCGTCATTCGTACTGGAAATATATCCGCTTAATCCCAGCAAACCTGCGGTTGCAGAAGAAACAATGCCAATGCCAATCTTGTTGCCCACAGAACCGGCAGAGAAAACCAGTGCCTCCTGTCGAATATGGGACTTCCATTGGCCGAATTCCACCGCATCGCCTACCAGCCCAAACAGCAGTGCGAACAGTGGGCTGACGCCAATGCCGCGAAACACAGTAGTAACCAGCAACAAATTGAAATTATAAGGATCGAAGCAGAATACGATCTGTGAGACCATCGCCAAAATTGTGCCGCCAAGAATCAGGTTTCGCTTGCCGCATCTTTTGGAAACTAACGGGCAAAGGAATGTGAAAAGGATTGTAATTGCTGTCTCAGAAACATACAGTGTACTATACATCCATGTATCATTGTGCAGAATGTATTTACAATAGTATGGAAGCACAGTGCCGGTAACCGTAGTATAAGAAGTCATGCACATCCATGCCACCAGACACATCCAGAAATATTGGTTGGTTGCAAGCGCTTTCAGGCTTTGTCTGACCGGCGCTGCCTGTTGCTTCTCGCGCGCCTCGATGACTACCTGCTCTTTGCATCGCGCAAAGCAGAACAAAAGTAGAACAAATGCGATCGCGCACCACAGGCACATCGCCTTGACCCAGCCACTCTGATTGTCTCCAAGGAGCTTGACCAGCGGCAGTGTGCAGCTGACGACCAGGATACGGCCAAACGGCGCCATTCCCATGCGGAATACCGATAGTAGATCGCGTTCGCGGGATGCTCTGGTCATCATTGCCGATAGACTGCCGTAAGGTAAATTGAGTGCAGTATAGATCACAGTTGTACATAGATTATAGGTGATAAAGATGTAAATCAGCTGCAGGTTTTCGTTTGTTTGTGGCACTGTAAACATTAGTACGCCCGCAATCGCATACGGAAGCGCCATCCACAATACCCACGGCCTGGACTGCCCCCATTTGGAATGCGTTCTTTCAACAATAAAACCCATAATAAAGTCTGATATACCGTCAAAAACGCGGGAGATCAGCATAATAACTGCAATTGCTCCAGCGTTAATCCCAATATAGTCAGTATAGAACAATGTCAACAGCGTGCCTACCATGCCGTAAACAACATTACAGGCGGTATCGCCGCATCCGTATGCTACGCGAGTAATAAACCCTAACGGTTTTTCATTCTTCGCAACCGCATCTGCTCGAAGATGTTCAGTGCTTGTACTCATTAACAGCTCCTCCTTGCCCTCTTTTTTGCCGTTAAGAACATAAAAATAAATCCTTGTGTGACAAGGTATTTTCTATAAGCAAATAGCCTGTTACACCATGCTTTAACAGGCAAATACCACCTTTGGCTCTCAAATATCAATTTGTTTCCCCAAAGGTGGTATCGCTTTCTCATGTCCTATTCCTTTATCGAGCTGTGTAACCTCCATCTACTGGCATATTAACGCCAGTGATAAAGCGTGCTTCGTCAGAGGCAAGAAATAATACGGCGTGGGCGATATCGATCGGCTCGCCAAGAAAACCGATCGGATGCTTTGGGAGCATTTCATTAATATATGCCTGCTCGCCGCCTTCTACCTCGCGTGCCTTGGCTAATGTCAGTTCAGTTAAAACAGTGCCAGGGCAAACAGAGTTAACGCGGATACCGCTTTTGCCATAGCAGATTGCATCGGTACGCGTCATGTTTGCAACGGCACCCTTGGCTGCACAATACGGTGCAGATTCGTTGGCCCCAATGATCCCGTAAATCGAACAGAAGTTAACGATGCTGCCCTTCCCATTCTGCTTCATCAGCGGGACCGCATGCTTCGTCATTAGGAAAGTACCCTTTGCGTCTACCGCAAAGACTGCATCCCAGTCTTTTTCGTCAACTTCATGCGCCCACTGGTTGACGCCATTAATTCCGGCACAGTTGACCAGAATATCTAATTTCGAAAAATCTGCAATAACATTCTTCATTAAGATTTCAATGCTTGCCTCATCCGAAATGTTGACTTGATAAGCGTTGGCAATACCGCCGGCCGCATTGATTGCTTCTGCAGTCTGCTTCGCAGTTTCTGCATTTAAATCGCAAACAGCAACTTTACAGCCTTCCCGCGCGAATAACTCTGCCGTAGCTTTACCCATACCTGCACCTGCACCAGTAACGATTGCTACCTTGTCCTGAAGTCTCATGATTATCCTCCTCATATAATAATTTTTATCATGTGACAAAGCAATGCTGCTTTGATTCACTTTTGACGTGAATTTTTGATGTACTCGGAATCCTCGTTCAGCTGGACGATCTCACAGCAGATACCATCTGGATCGCGGGAGTAGACCCAGCGCCAAACCAGTTCGCCCTCTCGGATACAGTCATTGATCTCGGAATGGAAAATTACCCCTTCATTCTTGAGTTTTTTATAAACCGCTTCAATATCGTCAACATTGACTGCGATATGTGCGGAGCCTGCAATCGACGGATCGCCATGGTATGGGATATTCGTCTTAGGCTCGAGATACTGCAGAAACTCAATTTGCAAGCCAGCCAAATCAACCATGGCTACCCGCAGCTTTCCATAGGGGTTTTCCAACATGTCCCCCATGACGTAGCGCCCTAACTCAGGGCCTTCGTCCACTGTTTCCGTAAGCAGCTTGCCGCCCAGCAAATCACAATAGAAATGAAGGCTTTTGTCAATATCCATTACGGTATAACTCATATGCCCGATGCCGACAACCTTTGCCATATCTTTGAACACCTCACTGTGCTTTTTGATTTAATCAGTCCTCAAAGGTGAGCATAACCTTAAAGGCTTCCTCCGGATGATTGATCGCGAGATCCATGCCCTTGTCCAGCTCCATAAACGGGATGTGGTGGGTGGTCAGCTCGTCGAAGTTATACCGATCCTTGATCGCATTCATGAAGCGGATCGTGCGCTGCATCCAGTTCTTGGTGCCGCCCGAGCCCTTGATTTTCAGAGTGCTCCAGATCGTCTTGCCGATCTCCACCGGCACCTTGCGGCCGATCGAGTGGCCGATCAGATTCACGCGGCAGCTGTGGCCTGCTACATCAAAGATCGCTGCCAGCGCCGCGTTGCTGCCCGACGCCTCCGCGATTACAGACGGGCCGTGGCCATCGGTCGCCGTTTTAATCTGCTCGTAGTAGTCCTCGTCCAGCGGGTTGAGTACAACGTCCGCGCCGAACTTGAGCGCGCGCTCGCGGCGTACCGCATTAACATCGGAGACAACCACCTTCGCGCCCGAGGTCTTGGCAACCATCGCCGCCGACAGACCGACCGGACCTGCGCCCATGATCAACGCATAATCCGATGCGTCAATATAGCCGCCGTTGCCCCAGATGCCGAAATAGCCGATCGAGAACGTCTCGACCCATGCGCCCCAGTCATAGGACCAGTCGTCCGGAATCTTATATGCGTATTCCTCTTCGATGACGAAGTATTCGCCCATGCCGCCGGGGGAATCCGGACGGAAGCCCAGCTCGCGGAAGTTCAGGCACGCGGACGGCATCAGGCCCTCCTTGCAGTTGGCGCAGTGGCCGCAGGCCAGCACGCACTCCGCCGTTACCTTGTCGCCCTCCTTGAATGTGGTGACGCCCGAACCGATGGCGACGACCTGGCCGCCAACCTCGTGGCCCGGGGTATAAGGTGCGATATCATAGCGCCCCTCTGCCGACTCACCAAGGTAGCAGTGTACATCCGAGCCACAGATGCCGCAAGCCTTGGTTTTGACCAGGATCTGGTTCGGCTTCAGCTCCGGCACCTCTACGTTCTCAATGCGCAGGTCCTTCGGTCCGTGCATAAATGCAATGTTTGCTTTCATGGTTTTTACTCCCTTCTTTTTTTGCGTAATATATTGCTATATGGGACGGTGGTAATACGGCCTCACACATGAATATAAGGCACTCAAATATGAAACATTTCATAATTTTTGAAATATTTATTTTATGTTTGCATTATAATAATATAAGTTTATACTGTCAATCTGGATTCTTGATAGAATTGTTGCATAAAGTTTGTAAAAATACTCGATTAGATTTGTTTATTTTTACAAATGATGTTTTATTATATATTGACATTTGAACAAAAATATCTTAAAATTAATGAAACAAAAATAAATTGTTGCAATTTGAGGATAAAAGATTATGGAAAAAAAGAATAAAATTAATATGCGATTAATAGCCCAATCTTTGGGAATATCAGCAGCTACGGTATCACGGGCATTACACAATCCAGAAAAAGTGAAGCCAGAAACGCTAAAAAAAGTCCTGAATGCAGTTGATGAACTTAATTATGTTCCAAAACAACTTCCTCCTTCGTCTGCAAATCTGATTGCTTATGTAATCAGTAATATTAACAATCAATTTTACAATGAAATTCTTCGCAAACTCACCGATTTCGCAGTTGCCGAAAATTACTTTGTGCTTGCATGCAACACAAATGGTGATCCGATAATTGAAAATAATATGTTTGATTATTTCCAAAAGATAGGCTGCGCCGGCATTGTTCTTACCGGCTTGACACGTCTAAAAAATATCTATACAGATATTCCGACAGTCCTCCTCAGTTCCCCAGATACTACAGAAGGGAATTTTTACAGTGTGCATGCTGATAGTGACGCGGCCATGAAAATATTGATTGATTATCTTATGAAGCTAAATCACCGGAAGATAGGCTTTATTTCAGGTGATGCACAAAGCTTGGCAAGCAAAGAGCGGTCTTCGGCATTTATTCGATACATGCGCAGTCTCGATCTTAATCTTCCTGAGAGCTACATTTATTCAGGTGGTTTTGATATTAATAGTGGCTTAGCTGCCTTTGACTATTTTTATTCCATTCCTGATATGCCAACTGCAATTATTTCTGCCAATGATGATATGGCCAAAGGATTTATTATTCGCGCAAACTCATTAGGCATAAAAATACCTAACGATATTTCCATTTGTGGAATTGACGCTATGGATGGAGACATTTTCTCCCCTCGAATTACATCTGTTCACCAGAGCATCAACGAGATCGCGAGAAAAACTTTTTCGATTATTCGTGATGGCAATGAAGGAACGCACCAAAAACACTCAGTATTTCCTGTGGTGTTTTCTCCTGGGAATACTTGTTATAGACGATAGCGGCTGAAACATATCAATCCGGTAGAGTTGATGTACTAAAAAGGCCATTATAGAACAAAAAGATTCCGCAACTTGTCTATACACTATTAACTGAATAGTTAAAATTGAATCGGTGACTAAAAACAGCCAGAATCTGATAACACTCAGATTCTGGCTGTTTAATACGAAAGTCTATGTATCTCCGATGGTTAATACAAAACATATCGGTAAAAGAGGTCTGAAAAGTGAAAAACGGGCGTTTTTTAGCATGCTTGTTTCAACTCGGCTGAAAATAATTGCATTATTGGTGTCCAACAGATATAATAAAAACGAGGTGAAGCAGCGTGAAAATACAGGAACGCAAGGCGAATATACTCATTAACAAAGCTGGTGGAACCGCGGGACCAGAAGGAAAAAACTATCGTGTAATCCTGCCTGCTGCCTGGGTAAAACAACTGGGAATAACAAAGGAGGATCGGGAGGTCTTGCTGCAATTTGATGGGGAATGTATTACCTTCGACGCACAGCGCCGGCAAGCTATGAAGACTTTATGGCAGATGCCCGCAGTCGGGGACATGATCTGCTGATTTTTCACTTTTACGATAATAAAAGGCTTTGCACGAAAATCTGCGCCGACCGAACATCGTATCGGCTTGCTGTTGAAAATCTGGTCAGCGACTCACTATCTACAGCTTTTGGTGTTAACCAGACGCCGGCGTGGGATGATCTGAGCAAGTTTTTGGAGAGCCGCTGTATCCCACGTCAGAGGGACGGTCTGCAATACTATCTGGCAGAGTTGGGACTGGATCAATATGCCCCTTTGGCTATTATCCGAAAAACGGAAGGGCGGATGGCAGAAGATGCCTGCTGGATCAAAATTGTGGAGGGGTGAATATGGCGATCCAATTGACCACCGGCAACCATATTGCGGGGACCTCGTCTAAAGGGAACCAGGAAAAGTGGCGGGAGGACAGCCGCTGGTACAAGCTGGATCTGTTCGGCTATGAGGGGTTGGCCGAGACAGTCACGCCCATTTTGTTGGCCAAAACCACTGTGGAAGCATTGGGGGTTCGCTATGTATCCTATCGTATGGAACGAGTAGAAGCGCATCGCCACATCCGGAACGGCTGCTCCAGCCCTGATTTTTTACAGCCGGGCGAGGCGATTCTCACGATTGCGGACCTGTTCCGGAAAGGCGTAGGATCAGATTGGCAGAAAACAGTATCCCGCTTGCCGAATTTCCCAAGTAAAATCCAGTGGATGGTGGAACAGACCGTACGGCTCACCGGTCTCGTACATTTCGGTGCTTATTTGACACTGTTGTTTGAAATAGATATGCTATTCGGTAATGCGGACCGGCATTTGGATAACGTTGCTATTCTGCGCAGAGAAGAGCGGTTTGATTACTGTCCTCTCTTCGACCTTGGTGCAGGGCTGCTCTCCAACGTCAGGGACTATCCGATGGAAATTGCTCCCAAGGCTTTGCTGCGCCAGCTTCGGGCGCAGCCGTTGGACACAACTTTCACCAGACAGGTCCATGCGGCTGAAGCAGTGTACGGAGTCCAACTGGAGTGGGATTTTGATTTGACAGACATAGAAACCCCATTAGCGGAACCGCTGCGATTTTATGCAGAAAGAGAAATGTGGTATATTTGTGATCGCGTGGAGACCTGCATTAAAATGCAGAAAGCAAAACTGGAATGGTGATATCACTCAGTCCTGACATCAAAGATGGACACAAATCGGTTATCAGAAGTGCAATGGCTGGCGATGATTATATGATCTGGTGTATTAACTTTTAGAGAAATAGAGGAACTCCTCTATAGCTAGTATGCTGCCAAGCCGTTATTTCAAGCAGGGGTAACATGAGCAGGTATGCGTGACATTCCTACCCCTAATGTTACCCCTGACATAATGAAAGCAACGAGATATATGTGCTCCAAATGGACAAATAAAAGGTAAAAATTATTCGCCAAAGATAAACCTAACGATTCTATCACTTGCTTTGTCAGTGGCGCTCATAATATCATCTTTCTTCCAATAAGGCTTATTAGCACTCTGATATTTGGAAACCAAGGCACGAGCTATAGGATATTTGCTGTCGATATATCCTGTCTTGTTCTCGAGTTTAGTGGAAACCTTAGTTCTAAACCATTCGTTTCCGATTGCTCGATTAATCTTTTCTTCAAGAAGAATCTTGTTGCCTAATTTGTTTACGACACCGTAGAATTCTTCTTCACTGTCAATCTCGGCATCTTTTCTAATTTCCTGAAGGTTGTTGCCGCTATATGGCATAATGTGTTCAATGTCATATTTTGTTCCAAGTGTAAAACTTAGATCTTTTTCTTTTGCAAAAAGAAACTCGTTCAGATATACCAGCACATTGCCATCGTAGTCATGTAAAGCTGCCCAAATAGTTTCTTTGTCCCAATTAGAACAGATATGTTCATTAAAATCCTGTGTGATTTCATCGACAGTGGTGCTTCTACTAACGAGCTTGGTTTCTGCCCCGAATAAAAATGTCTTAAAATATTTACTGGAATAACCAACATCGACAAGTTCGAGAAGAGAAAACAGACGAAGCAAACACTCAAGAATCGGTTCAACAAGTTCTTCTGTAATATTTTCCTCATCAAATCTAAAGAAGTAGCTTGCCAAGAACAGTTTTGTGTTCTCGTTGAACTTTAGCAGAACTTTCATTTGAGGATATTCAGAAACCTTTTTCCAAACCTTAGCCAGTTTAACCATATCAGAACACATACCGATAGGATCAGTAATTGGCATTTTATTAATCTCAGTAAAATACCTTCTTAAGCCAGGTGTAGTCACATTGATTGCACCTGTTTCACTTATCGTTTCTTTGTTAATCGTTCGTATGTAATACATATACTGCATCAAAATCGAATTGATATCCGCTATACGAGTGCATTCCAATTCGTTTATGCAGTTGTTCAACTGTTTCCACAAATCGGCAAACTCTTTTTCTTTTCCTCTTTTCTCTGCTTCCGAGTATAGCTTCGCAGAGATGATATCCGAGTCGTAAAGAGGAAGCCCATCAGAGTTGAGAGAATTAAACATAGTGATAGCTTGCTCAACTTGCCAGCTTTTAATTTCAATTACTTCACAGTTGTCCGTAATGGATTTCGCAATACTGTTCAATTGAGAATCTGACAGTTCACTTATCTTTCCATAGAAGAATTTGAAATTCCTAAAAAAGTTAGTATATTTGTTGTCTTTTTGCCTGTATTTGATTTTAATTACTCTTGCTTCTGCTGAAGCGTAATCCGTAGCTTGAAGAATTGTTGACAATTCTGTCTTGTATTGCTCGTTTATAGAAAAATTCTCAAGGATGATTTCACGACGGCATATTTCAGCATCTTTAGCTGCATCGGGCTTGTCTGAAATATCTTCTGTTTCTGCTTTGTACAGAATACCCATTATTCTTCTTCTGCGTTCCTGTAAACCACGACAGAGGCTTGCAGAGTCCTCGTCACTTGCGGTTCGTTCAATTGCAATATTGATTCTGACCAGCAAAGCTTTTAATAACAATAAAAATGTGGTAGTTCTCTGCTGTCCGTCAATAAGTCCATACTTTGTGTCATTATCCTGACAGTTGATAATAACTGTTCCGAAGAAGTATCTATCCTTGCTTTCGCTTTCAACAAAGTCATTGATGTCTTGCCACAGCTTATCGCAATTATCAATGCCCCAAGAATACGCACGCTGGTATTCCGGTATGGTAAAAACAGTATCTTCTTCGAGTTTCAGATAATCACCAATCTTTTTAAGTTTGGGTTCAATATTCTTTGCCATAATCAGGCCTCCATAACCGTTCTAAATATTTCATTGAGCTACCGTTCGTCTAACAACAATGCTTCTCCGTTGTTACACATTACTCAGATTGGTGCTATAATGAGAAAAAATTTAACGTAGCTCATCTATTGTTTTATCAATCTTCTCAATTGCATAGAGCGGCAAATTTATAAGCCAATCTTCCTTTTTGAAATCTGCCATCGAAGTGCGAACAGATATATCAGGTGAAAACTTCTCCTGATATGTTTTCAAGCTCTTTGCCCTAAGGTTAACTTCCGCCTTCACTTCAACCGGAATAATTTGCTCACCTGTATCAATAACAAAGTCAACCTCACAAGAACCCCTATCGTTGGTATAATAATAAACACCTAAATCCTCGATGGTTTTTAATTGTTGACAAACATATTGTTCAGTAAGAGCGCCTTTGAATTCGACAAAAAGATCGTTCCCATCAAGCAAAGTACGTTGGCGAAGCCCCGTCATACATCCGAGTAATCCCACGTCTACCAAAAATAACTTAAATGCTTTTAAGTCCTCATACGCCCGTAGCGGGATAGCCGCTGCATTAACTCGGCTGACCTTATGAACAAGACCGCAATCACTGAGCCACATAATTACGGTTTCGTAGTCCTTCGCACGAGCACCTTCACGGACGAGCCCGTAGATGAATTTTTTGTTTTCTTTGGCTAACTGAGAAGGAATACTGTTCCACAACATACGAAGTCTCGGAACGATCTCATTTGGAGCATGCTTGGAAAAGTCTTGTTCGTAGGCTGCAAGGATTCGCTTTTGAATTTCACGAACTTCGTTAAAGTCTTTACTCTCTGCGAAGCTTTGCACAGCTTCAGGCATACCACCGACAAAGTAGTATTGCTTTAAGGAATCGATATATGTTTGCTTAAAGCATGTAATCATCCCAAAGTCTTGCTTATCAAGAAGTTCGGCAAAGCGTTCTTTATCGGTTGCCATCAAAAATTCTTTGAACGAAAGAGGATAAAGCTTTAAAAAATCTACTTTGCCAACGGGAAAAGATGTGCCTTGATGCAAAGCGATACCAAGCAAAGAACCGGCACATACAATGTGGTACTGAGGGACGTTTTCGTAAAAATACTTAAGAGATGCCAATGCTCTCGGAACTTCCTGTACTTCATCAAAAATCAGCAAAGAATTGTCTGGATCAATTTTGCGACCAGCATACAACTCTAATCCCATAATTAAGCGGTCAGTATCCAGATCAGAAGCAAATAACTCCGCCATTCTGGAATTAGAATCAAAATTGATATATATGGTATCTGTATACGCCTGCTTGCCGAATTCTTTCATTAGCCAGGTCTTGCCAACTTGACGTGCTCCTTCAATAATTAAGGGTTTGCGGCGTTTGCTTTGTTTCCATTTTAATAGCTTTTCAATAGCAATTCGGTACATACATGCACCTCCGTCATTGTAATATGAGTATAGTATATCACATGATTACAAAAATTACAACGAGTTTTGGGTGTATATGTACGTTTTTTACAGCGATTAAAGCTGGTGAGTCTCATAATATTCTGACAGATTAAAATACAAGCGATGCTTGGCAGGTTTACCGAGCATCGCTTGCGTATAGCTTTATTGAGTTAGCAACAAGTCAATTCACTTTTGATGATTTCTTCTGCACGATTGCAGATATTAAATTGATTGATGTTTTTCCAGACGGAACAGCTATTAATTTAGCTACTGGTGGACAAAGAGCGCGGTATCGGAACGATCGAAAGAACCCGCAGGCGTTGACTCCTGATGAGATTACCTGTTTTGAGTTTGGTGTTCAGGCAATAAGCAATGTGTTCAAAGCTGGTCACCGCATCAGAATTGAAGTAACAAGCAGTGATGCGTATATGTATGATATCAATCCGAACCAGTTCATTGATTTGCGTACGGCAAAGGCGTCGGATTACCGAACCGCGAAACAGACGATTTATCATGACGCCGAACATCCTTCGGCAGTGATATTGCCGATAATCTCCCAAGAACATAAGCGCGACTGGATTGAAGCATGGCCATTCAGCCCCTCGAAAACTGGTGGATATGACGGCATCGCGGCGCAAAATATTACATATCGTCTCAATGCGCCGATTGAAACTGATGCGAATGTTCTGGGTCAGTAGGGGGATTGGAGTTTGTTTGATCGTGTACAGCGCATGATTATTGCGCTTGTTAAAGCGGAGCGTGAACGCCATACGGGTCGATGCGGGAAGCCGCTTTGTTTTGATGAGAGCCGAAAGGTTCGGGTCAAAGCGTAGAAAAGCGGTTATTGAGGGTGATTTTCGTAGCAGGCGAAGGCATTTCCGGCAATGCTCTCTTTCTGGCTTCTGAACCCAGTACGAATATTACCTGTGACGAGTGTTCTTCATTGTATGCCAGCTTGGCGGGCTGGGCGCCGATGGTGAAGGTTGTACAGTTATAGGTATTCGCATCATCATAGATGAGCTCCGCTTTAGCTGGTATACTGCCAAGCCGTTATTTCAAGCAGGGGTAACATGAGCAGGTATGCGTGACATTCCTACCCCTAATGTTACCCCTGACATAATGAAAGCAACGAGATATATGTGCTCTAAATAGACAAATTAGTTGAGATAACTGCAATAAAATGAAGATAATAGAAGCTTTTTGAGGGTATATACTGCCAAAATCGACTTCGAATCCCACCTTCTCCGCCAGATAATCGCACTTTTTCTTGATGAAAAAGTGCGATTTTTATTTTAGCCCCAATTTTATTCCCGATCCGTATGCTCCCGTCGGATAACCAGGCAAAATGTCTTGCAATATTGCCTGAAATATAGTAATTTGGTACTATAAGAAAGAGAGAGGTGCTGCATGATGCGGAAAACAGTTTGTACCCTCGTGCTGACGGCCATGCTGGCCGGACTGCAGGCGGGCGCATGGGACGGTTCAGAACTCTCGATGAGTTACTGGGCGCAGGAGGGCGTGGCCGCCGCCTACCAAAGCGGGGCTGTTTCGGACGAGTTTGATTTGGGTAAGGATTATACCAAACCGATCACGCGCGCGCAGATGGCACGTCTGACTGTGGATCTCGTCATCAGCGAGCAGCAGATAACGCTGGCCGATCTGGCAGGACAGCTCGGTATCCAGTTGGAGCAGATCCCGTTGCTGCCCGCGCAAACGCAGCCTGAATCAGACGATCCGACAGCCGATGGCGAGGGGACGACGGAAGCACACCTCGAAGAAGCGCAGGAAGCGAACGACAGTAAAACAGAAGATATCCCCCCTGCAGCGGAAGATACAGCGGCTGACGATACGACAGCAGATACGTCACTGACGGCAGACGACGAGGCGGGGACAGGCGGCGCCACGGAAGCTGAGGCTGCAAACGGCGATCCGCTTGACGGCGGGCTGCCGCCCGTTGTCTCCGGCAGTTTTTCGGATACGAAGAGCGTATATGTGGAAGCAGCCGCGCAGCTTGGGATTGTCAAGGGGGCGGACGGGCTGTTCCGGCCGGATGATAAAGTCTCGCGGGCTGAGGCGGCAACAATGATGCAGCGGTGCATGGGCGTGCTCGGCCGCACCGAAGCCAACCTTCAGCCGCAGCAGTTTATGGACAGCTATGCGATCCCGCGCTGGGCAGTCGAGTCGGTTAAGTATGTTTCCGGCCGTACCGATCTTTCCGGACAGCCTATTATGGGCGGTTCCGGCGGCAGGTTTTCCCCGCAGGACAGCTACACGATCGAGCAGGCGATTCTGTCCATCGGGCGCATGAAAAACTCGCTTTCAATTATGGATGCCGCCGAAGATTGGCGCAGCGCGCCGGGGTATGACAGCGTAACGCTCACGCTGACCTTTGGCGGTGACTGCACGCTCGGGCGCGGGCATAATTTCGCATACAGCGGTTCATTCGATGAAATGTACGACAACAAAGGCGCCGCATATTTCTTTTCCGGCATCCCAGAATTCTTTGACGATGATCTGACGATGGTGAACTTTGAGGGGGCGCTGACCAATGCCACCGCGCACGCGAATAAAACGTTCGTCTTTAAGGGGAGGCCGGAATATGCCAAGGTGCTGGAGGCAGGCAGCATTGATGTTGTCTCGCTTGCCAACAATCATTCTATGGATTACTTGCAGCGCGGATATGACGATACGGTGCGCTATCTGTCCCCTTACGTCCAGGTCTCGGCATACGACCGCATGCCGATTGTAACTGTCAAAGGCGTGCGGATTGGCTTTGCTTCCAATGTAGGCTGGTCATTCGACAGCGCGCAGAAGCGGTTTATCGACAATGCGATCCGTTCGCTGCGGGAACGCGGAGCGGAACTCATCGTATTCAACTATCATTGGGGGATCGAACGCTCCTATCACAGCGATCCTACCCAGCAGGCGATTGGACGCTACTGCATCGACCAAGGCGCGGATCTGGTCATTGGCCACCATCCGCACGTCGTGCAGGAGGTAGAGACCTACAAGGGCAAGCAGATCGCCTATTCTTTGGGGAATCTGGTGTTCGGCGGCAACAATAACCCGTCGGACAAAAACTGCCTGATCTACCGGCATACGTTTACGCTCGATCTATACAGCCGTCAGGTTACTGCCTCCTCTCATCAGGCCATTCCCTATCTGGTTTCTTCCGTATCGTGGCGGAACGACTACCATCCTGTAAAGCGCTGAGTGTTTTCACCGGCATTCTAAGTTGGTGAGAACAGCCAGGGTGTCCGATATACAAAGAACAGCCTCGGATCAGATCCGAGGCTGTTTAAGTTGTTGTGCGCTACAGTGTCAATCGGGGTTGCTTGGCCGCATAAAGCTGCCGAGCTGTGGTGCTGCGAAGCCGGTCTTTGTTTAGACAGTAGGATAAATCTTGCCCTTTTTAATGAGCCTTGCGCGGAGTGGAGGGCGAACGTTTTTATTTTACATATACTCTCGAACTTCTTATATAAGTGAATTTGTACCACAAAGAAAAAGGGGTGGCTGTGATACCACAGCCGCTCTGGTATAATCATTTCGGTTCAGGATCACACCGCGCGGTATCATGATAAACTGATATGCCTTTATACGATAAAATAAAACCGGCGTGAGAACAAAAATAAACCGTTCCGCATGAACCGTGCAGATACACTGGAGGCACCACTCCCATTGGCACCCTACGCCTCGCAAGGCAAGTCGGGAATCTCGTCACATAATTTGCGGCCTGCTTGCTGCCGCAGTTCTTCGTTTGCCTGATTAAACGGGCCGAACGTTTGGCATGGGCAGAGCACATATCGGCAGGCGTCCATCACAGCGCATGCGGACTGTAATGTCTGCTTGGCGATCGGCTGATAGGCATGTTCGGAAATGACCTCCACTGCCAGCATGGACGCGACAGGATAATCCATGTCGTTTTCATGCAGGATACCGGCGGCGAACGGGATACCGCGCTGTTGCAGGCGGCGGTATATCGGGATTCCGCTGCCGCCTCCGCCGATGACAAACACCTGCGGCTGCCCCCGCGCTGCCTGCAGTTCTGGAAAGCCAAAGGCTTCATTATAGGAACCGGAGGTGATTCCATACAGTTCGGCAATATAGCCGCCGGAGAAAATCTCTTCCGGCGTGCCGTAGCGGTCTACCGCGTTGTGCCGGACACAAAGGATGTGATCGGATACCTTTTGCGCTAGATCGATCTCGTGCAGGGACATAACGACCGCCAGTTGTTTTTCGCGCACCAGTTGTTTGAGCATAGACAATAATTCGAGCTTATAGCGGATATCCAGAAAGGAGGTTGGCTCGTCAAGCACGATCACTTCAGGCTCCTGGCAGATGGCGCGTGCCAGGAGCACGCGCTGCCGCTGCCCGTCGCTGATCTGCGAAAAGTCGCAGTCATACAGCTCCTCCGCATGCACCAGCGCCATAGCTTCCCGCACTTTGCGGCGGTCGTCGGCGGATAAAATACCCATAAGCCCCGTATAGGGATACCGTCCCGTGCTGACTACATCCCCGCAGGTCATCAGTTCGAGCTGGACGCGATCGGTCATCAGGACGGACATCGACTGTGCAACTGCCTGCTCCGACAGGCTGCGCATCGCGCGGCCGTCCAGATATACGGTCCCGCCAATCAGGGCAAGCTGCCGAATGATGCTTTTCAATATAGTGGATTTACCTGCGCCATTCGGCCCGATGAGCGACAGGATCTCGCCTTTGCGGACGTGAATCGCAATATCGCGGATCAGAGGAACGCCGCGATATCCCACTGTCATGTGTTCCGTGCGGATGATATAGGTATCCACAGCGGCTTCCTCCTTTCATCCCGCCTGCATCCTGCGGCGCACCATGATGTAAATGACGACCGGTGCGCCGAAAACCGCTGTTACGGAGCTGACGCCCAATTCGGTAGGCGCAAAAGCCGTGCGCGCGATCAGATCGCAGAACAGGCAGAAGGCCGCGCCGCCCAGAAAACAGCCGGGGATGATCAGAAGCGGTTTTGCTGTCTGGAACAGGCTTTTTACCAGATGCGGTACCGCAATGCCGACAAACGAGATCGGTCCGGCAAAAGCGGCCACACAGGCTGACAGCAGGCTGGACAGCAAAATCAGGGATAAACGGAAGGCCCGAATATTCACCCCCATATTCTGCGCATAGACCTCGCCCATCTGATAAGCGCTGATCGGCTTGGAGAGCAGGAAGGCAAGCAGCAGCGCGGCCAGCACAACGGGTGCCATGATGTAAATATTTTCCCATGAAATGCCGGAAAAGCTGCCCATCGACCAGTTATGAAGATTGACGATATTGGAATCCTCCGCAAAGGTTACAACAAAATCCGTAACCGCGGAACAGATATCGCCGATCATTACGCCGCAGATGATGAGCAGCGACATTTTCCGGACCTTCTGGGAAATGAGCAGAACAAACCCCATGCATAGCATGGCGCCCATAAAGGCCGCCGCAATCATCAGCGCCGACCCGATGATCAGCCCGTGCGCAAGCGCGCCCACCATAGCCAGCGAAACCATCAGTCGGGAACCGGATGAAATGCCCAGAATAAACGGGCTGGCGATCGGGTTGGCAAAAAAGGTCTGCAGCAGAAAGCCGGAAACCGACAGCGCGCCTCCCAGTAAAACTGCGGCCAGAATGCGCGGCAGGCGGATATCCCAGATGACGGCGGTGTTTTCGCCGCTGCGGAACAGCAGGATGTGCAGCACCTCGCTGACGGACAACCGCAGGCTGCCCGAATGGATGTTCCAGACCAGCAGGGCCAGCAGCAGTATAGCCAGCATGCCGAAGGATAAGATATAGCGCCTGGTTCGTTTTTCTTCCATAGGTACCTTCTTTTATGTCAGCCGATGCAGGTAGGTCAGGGATTCCGGAGCCTCTTCGGTCAGTACGGCGTGGATATCCAGAATCATATCGCCCAGTCCCATCGTGGACTGGAACAGGTTTTGTCCGGTACACCACACGTCGCCGTTCCGGACCGCCTTGAAATCAGCGAGCAGCGGGCTTTTGGCCAGCAGCTCGTCGATGGAATGCAGCTCCCCGTCAATCGTGCTGTTATAGATGATAACATCCGCGTCTTTGGCTCCTGTGTAAAACATCTCCATCTGCATATTCATGGTAGAGAGCGCGTTGTCATTCCCAAGGTCGCTGAAGATATACGTCCCGCCCGCCATTTCGATCATTTTCGCCACATAGTCGCCGGACTTGCGGACGTTGGCGGAACCATTGGAATTGATATAAAAGAACGCGACGGTCTTGCCGGTGTTTTCCTGCTCCATCACTGGCCGCAGGCTGTCGAGCGCCTGCCGATATATGGCTTCCGCCACCTCCTCGCGGTTCAGCAGCACCCCGTACAGCTTCAGCCATTCCATGCGCCCCAGCGGGCTGCTCTCGTAGCTGGAGCGCTCTACCAGTACGGGTACGCCCAACCGTTCAAGCTGTTCCTTCACCTCAGGCGAATGATAGATCATGGTCGATTCGACCGCCAGATCGCATTGCTCAGCATAAATCAGTTCATAATCCGGCGCACTGTATTTGCCGGCGTACAGCATCGCCCCGTTTTGCATTGCGGCTTTGGCCTCATCAATATACCAGCCGCTTTCGTCCGTGCCGGACAGCCGGATGCTGTCGATACCGTCCAGCGCGCAGAACAGGTCCATGGCAGAGGTCGCAACCAGATAGATATGGTCCAGCGGCTGCGGAAGGACAACGGTCGTATCCGCCAGCCCATCCGGCACCGGCTTGTTTTCCGGAACGACAAGGTAATCGCTGCCGTCGGCAATATGGATCAACGCATAGCCGCCGGTGTAATAATCGACTGTGAACTGGTCGGCGTACTGCAGGTCAAGGCCGCTTTCCACCGTGAGACTGTCCCAACTGACTGCGGAAGGCTCGCCTGACACCGGTTCGGATGCGGGGGAGCAGGCGGCAAGCAGAACGGCAAGCGAAAGGACAGCCGCCGCCATTCCATGCCTTTTCATGACGCCACCGGAGAAAGGGAAGCCGAATCAAAGCGCAGCGCGTAATCAATTTCATGCGGCTGGCTCATTGCAACCGTATCGGCAACCACCGCCATTTTCCAGTCAAAGCAGGTCACCGGGATGGTAAACACCGAACGGTCGTTTTCAATGACAGCGTCATAGCGCACATCAGCAACCTTCATGTAGTCGTAGTTCGAGCTGCTCCAGACGATAGTTGCCGTGACCGCGCCGTTCTTGACCATTATCTGCGCGGGCGATTCCACGCTCGCGCGGCCGGAGCCGCCCTCCAGGGCGACGTCAACCTGATAGGTGCCATCCGCCAGCGCCAGCTCCTCCGGCGTTGTTACGACGCCATCGGCAAAAGCGCCAACCGGCAGGGAATCGGCGCGGAATACCAGCGTGCGGTCGTACCATTTTTCCTTGTTTTTACTGAATGCAGCGCAGGGGACGCCGGCATCCAGCGCATCGACCGGCACGGTATAGGTGTGGGCGCCTGCGGCGTCTTCGACAAACGGGATATATGCCGCCTCGTCTGCGGCGGCGGCCTGCTCGCCCGTACCCATATAGACATACCGGTAGCCGGTTCCGCCCATGGTCATTTGTGCGGTCATGCTTCCGTCCTTTACGGTCAGCCGGCAGGCGACGATACGGAACATGGACGAGCTGGAGTCTACCGTTACATCGTATACGCCGTCCCTGACCTGAGAGCCGTCGATCGGCGTCATATCCTCCGTAACAACGTCTTCTATACCGGCCATCTCGTCGGCGGAGGCGACTGCGTCATTGGTGGATGGAATATCGGATTGCTGACCGTTTGTATCAGCGGCACAGCCCGTCCCGAACAGCAGCAGGGCCGTCAGAGCGGCAAGTGGTATAAGATTGCCTGTTCTCATGTGTTTAGCGCGGTTTCTGTGAGAATACCGCATCCTCCTTTTGCAGAATATGTTTTCTCTACATTCCGAACGGGGTCCGGCCTGAGAAACCGCACCCCGTTCAGAACAAGAAGTATAAAAAAGCAGAAAGATAAGAAAAGAAAGCTATTTGAAATAATCAGCCTAATTTTGCCGCCGCAGCCTGTGCATGCTGCACCAGCAGGTCCTGGATCGCTTCGAGCTGCCCTAAGCCCTCTACAATCGTAATCACGTCATAGCCGGCCTCCTGGAAAGCGGCTTTCCAGGTGCCTTCCTCATCGCCGGCCATATCGTTGTTGGCATGGTCGCCCGCCACGATCATCAGCGGACGAAGCACGACCTTTTTATAATCGCCGGCCTGGACAAGCGACAGGACATCCTCTAACGTCGGAGAGGCTTCTACCGTGCCGACAAAGTAATTGGCATGGCCGCCGTCCGTCAACACCTGCTGCATCCTGGCATACACGCTGTTGGAATCGGCCTCGGTCCCGTGGCCCATAAAGCAGATTGCGGTTTCGCTGTCGTCATCTTCCGCAGTCGCCGCGACGATTGCCTCCGCGACGGCCTGGAAATCCGCATCGCTGGTCAGCAGCGGTTCGCCGATGACTACCTTTTCAAAAGAATCGCTGTATTCCGCAAGCTCATTGACCAGATCATTATATTCCAGGCCATTCATCAGATGGGTCGGCTGAACAACCAGATTTTTGACACCGTTATCAACGGCGCGGTCCAGCGCCTCGCCAACGTTGTCGATCACTTCGCTATCGCGGTCCTTGACGTGGTCAATGATGATTTGGCTGGTAAAGCCGCGTCGCACCGAATAGTCAGGGAATGCTTCCTGCATGGCTTTTTCGATAGCGCCGATCGTAAGCCGACGGTTGTCGTTATAGCTGGTGCCAAAGCTGATGACCAGCAGTTCGTTTTCGCCGATATCGTCCTGATTGAGCGGATCGTCCAGACTGGCGTCTCCGGTATCATAGTTTTCATCGGGGTCAGCCTGTTCTGTTTCCCCGCCGGCAGCGGTTTCAGCCTGGGTATCCGTGTTGTCTTCCGCCTGCGTTTGGGTGGAAGCGCATCCGGCCAGCAGAGAAGCAAGCAGGGCGGCCGATAGCAGGAAAGCCAGCAGTTTTTTGAGTTTCATTTTTGTTTTTCCTCCTTTTGGGGATATCCCCTGTGATGTATATCAAATGCACACCACTTCTGAAAAAGCACAGGAAAAACAAAACCCTTTTACTGCATATGACGTGCAAATAAAAGGATCGTAAAGAGACAAACGCGGCTACAGTACGACCAATTACTCGTGATCTGGAATGTGATTCCTGTACCAACAGGCGGCAGGTTTCCTGACTCGCAGATCGCTACGCACGGCCGCCTTCCCAGTTTGCACCAGTGGACTGAATGGACGCGCATTCCCTGCTTACAGTGACGAGATCGTACAGGCTTCTCACCTGTTTCCCTTTTAACCCGCATCTTCGACAGAAAGGAAGTGCAGGCACCGACTGCTCGCTGTATTCAGTTTTGAATCTATTCCTCATTATACAACCTATATTGCAGATGTCAAGCCGATACTTAGGATAAGCTTATTGAAATTTTATAAATCCGCTGCCGATCTGTGCCATGATAATAAGCGGGCAGGTGAACGATATGACCATCAAAAAGCGGCTGTTCCTTTCCAACTCATGAGTTTGGCAGCAAACAAAAAGAAGGATACGGGAACGCTTGCGGTCAAGCGTCCCGCATCCTTTTGTATAAATTTTAAATAAAGCGGAACTATGGAATATACCGGAATCCCCATTTGGTCATCTCATAGAACACAGGAAGCAGGGCTTTCCCCTTGTCGGTCAACGAATACTCCACATGGGGCGGGATTTCGTTAAACTGGATGCGGGAGACCAAACCGTCCCGCTCCAATTCGCGTAGCGAGGTAGTCAGCATGGTATTGGTGATGCCGCTGATTGCCTTTTTCAATTGCCCAAACCGGATCGGGTCCTGGATGCACAGTTTGTAGATGATTTGGAGTTTCCATTTTCCTTGCAGCATCAACAGCAGGGGAGTGACCGGACAGTTCCCAGCGTCGGTCAAGATGCCCTGCCGGACTTTCTCTGCATATTCCTCATACGTCATATCCTTGTCCATCATATCGGAAATCCTTTCTATGGTACGGTACGCCGTACTATGCAAGAATAATTTGCGTACTTAATTTGTTTTATAAACATAGTATAATTAATATAATCAAGAAAAGTCAATGCAGACGCTCTTGAAAACGGACATGGAAAGGAAGAAAAAACATGAAAGAGATCAATATTGGACAGGCAACTGCAATCACCTCTCCTGATCCGCTGATGCTGGTCTGTACGAAGAAAGAGGACGGCGCCCTGAATATGGCCCCTGTATCTTTCTTTATGTATGCTTCTTTTACCCCGCCCATGCTGGCTTTTGCCATGCTTCCCACCGCCAACAGCAGCGTCAACCTCCTGCGTACCGGCAAGGCGGTTCTGGCCGCACCCAGTGTGAGCCTTAGGGATGCGGTGATGGCGTATGGCTCATCCAGCGGTAGCGATAAAAACAAGCTGGAAGAGCATCCGGTCGCACTACAAACGATGGAAGGAGTCGATGTTTCGTTCCCAGTGGATACCCGCATCGCGTTTGCGGTCACACTGGAGCAGACTGTGCAGGCTGGCGACCACAACCTTTATCTTTGCCGCATTGACAATATATCAGCGGACGAAAGCAGAGAGGCGCTGTTTGCATGGGAGGGGGGTGCAAAAGTGGCTCCGGCACAGGAAAAATAACGCGCATACGGTATCCATCGCGGCAGGCGGTAAAAGAACACCGCACTTACCACAGAAAGCAGGTTCTGAATCCCCCCTCGCAGGTTTCGCGCGGAGGGTATGGAGGTATTGAGGATGTCAAAAAATAAGGAAGCGCTTTGCTGCTTCCTTGAGACGGCAGAAGCTTTGAGAAAAGCCCTGGTCTGATTCAGACCAGGGCTTTTTGCTGCGTAAAAATCAGGCAGGAGCGGGAAGAAGCTTCGCTGATGGAACGGCGCATCAAAACGCACGGCCGGAAAAGGGGGAGTACAGGAAGCTGCCGCAGACATGAGCCGGAGCGCTATGGCAGATTTTGTGTCCGGTACGAGCGGGGCGTAGCCTTATACTGTTCCTTGAATTTCTTGGTAAAGTAGCTGGTGTTATTGAAGCCGGTCGAATAACAGATATCAGATATGCTGTTTTTTGTGCTGGTCAATAGCTGCGCGGCTTGCAGCAGGCGGAACTGGTTGACATATTCGATCGGCGTCATTCTGGAAAGCTCGGAAAAGCAGCGGAAGCATTCGCTTTTGCTGATGTTGGCGGATGCGGCGATCTCGGAAATCGTGATGGGCTGCGCATAATTTTTGCGGATGAAATGCAGCATAGTCCGCATCCGCTGCTCGCGCAGGAATTTGCTGCTGTCCTCGGAGACCGAAGCGGCCTTGGGCAGGATGGCAAGCAGATTGCGCCAAATGCCGATCAAATGCTCCAGCAGGAACAGCTCATAGGCGGTGTGGGTGCTTTCGGCGTAGTACATGCGCTTGAGCAGCTCCAGAACCGCATGCCCCTCCTTGCGTTCCGGCGTGATGACAAAGGCTTCCGGATGGCGGGAGGTCAGCGGGGCCGCATATTTTTCACAGTTGGAAACCTGAAACAGATTGGTCAGGAACTGCGGGAGTAAAACCACGTTGTAGCCAATGGCGTTTGAGGAAAGCGCCTTCATCATATGTACGGCTTCCGGCGCGATATAGATAGCGCTGCCCTCGCTGACCATATAGCGGGTGCCGTTGACCCGATATTCCGCGTTTCCTTTCAACATGATCTGAAGCTCAAACTCATTGTGCCAGTGGCTTGGGAAGCTGCCGTCTGCAAACGTGTCGAAATGATCCACAAATTCGGACAGGGGGAACATCTGGTTCAAATAGGTCAATTCCTCTTTTACCGCGTGCAGCGCGCTGATATTTTCCATACAGGGATTCCTCCTTTGCAGAAGTAGCTTTAAAGTCTCATGAAGGCTGAAAAAGGGCGTTGTGGGAAATGCACAATGGGGGAAACGGATTTTACGTTTTAACCACGGATTTGCCTATAAAAAGTTAAGGAAAAATCAAAAAATGAAAATGCTGTTGTTCAATGTGACGATAACAGGGTTGGGAAGGACTGAAAATGCCGTTGGATTTGCCTGAAACTGTTGCGATATTCCCAATAACGTGGGAGGATTATTACAATTCCTGAAATTAAATTGACTGAACCCTTTCTGCTTTCATAGTACGATACCAGTATAAAAGAGTTGCCGGTAATTTTCAAGAGCATTATCCTAAACGAACGGAAGATTGAAAGGGGCTGTAAAAAGTGCGGAAATCAGAACTTTTTCTCGGAGAAGCGAAACGGATGACCGTCTGCATCATACCGGCATGGATATACGGGGAGGCGCCGGAAAACAGTTGGATGCAAGCGATCCGGCTGGCATAGTTCCGGCTACGATTTTCCCAGCTTGCACGACGCTTGCGGGAAAACGGATTGCCTTGAGGCGATCCGGATTGTGATTGGAAAGAGAAAGGAGTTTTTCAGTTGGAGCATACTTCGGAAATCCAGCGGAGCAGAGAGGACCACGTTGTCAGCCTGCGGGAAAAGATATGCTATGGGTTGGGCGATTCGGCCTGTAACGTGGTATACGGCCTGTGCAGCACGCTGCTTACCTTCTTTTATACGGATTATGTAGGTGTCAGCGCCGCGCTCGTCGGTATCATTTTCCTGATTACGCGTGTGTTTGACGGTGTTTCGGATATTATCATGGGCTTTATCACGGACCGGACGAAATCCAAATACGGCAAAGCGCGGCCGTGGATTTTGTGGATGGCGGTGCCGTATGCGGTGACGTTCGTCCTGCTGTTCCTCATTCCGGCGAATGCGCCGGTCATGGTGCAGGCAGTGTATATTTTCGTCACCTATAACCTGGTCAATACGGTGGTTTATACCGCGCTCAACCTGCCGTATTCCACGATGGCCTCGCTGATTACGCGCGACCAGAAATCCCGTACCTCCACCCAGGCGATCCGCATTTTCTGCGGGCCGATGGGCAAGATGGTGGTCACGGTTTCCACGATCCCGCTGGTGCAGGCGTTCGGCAACACCCAGCAGAGCTGGATCATCGTTTCGATCATCTTCGCCGTGATCGCGCTGGTGCTGCTGCTGGTCTGCTTCTTCAATATTGAGGAGCGCGTGGTGATCGAAGCGGCCAAAACCGAGAAGGTATCGGTGGGAAGAAGCCTGAAGGCGCTGTTTTCCAACCAGTACTGGGCGATCTGCCTGGGGCTGTGGGGCTTTATGGTCATGATGAGCACCGTCACCGGTACGATCGAGACCTATTACTGTAAATACATATTGGGCAACGAGGCCTTGTACAGCCCGATCTACGCGGCGGAGCTGATCGCGCAGAGCATTGTTGTGCTGATCGTGCCGCAGTTTGTGCTCCGCTTCGGAAAGAGGAATCTGACGCTTGCCGGTATTCTGCTGGTAATCGTGGCGCAGTTTGTGTGGATGAGCAACCCGATGAGCGTCACCGTCGCCATGGTCAGCGCCGTGCTGCGCGGCATCGGTGTTGCGCCGCTGTGGGCCTGCGTATTCCCGATGATCGCGGACTGCGCGGAATTCGGCCAGTGGAAGACCCACGTCCGGCAGGACGGCATGATTTTCAGCGCCGCTTCGGTCGGCTCCAAGCTGGGCGGCGGTCTTGCTTCGGCGGGCATCGGCCTGCTGATGGATTCGGTCGGGTATGACGGCCTGGCCGCGGTACAGAACGCGGACGCAATGGCGATGATCAAAGCGATCTGCATGTATGCGCCGATCATTTTCTCTGTCATCATCGTGATCCTCTGCCTGCTTTACAAGCTGGATAAGCTCTATCCGCAGGTGATCGCGGATCTGAAAAAGCGCGACGAGCAGGGTATCCTGTAAACGGGCCGCACAATAGAAAACAGCACAGAACACGGAAAGAAGGTGAAGACATGATAGATTTTGCAATCAATATTGAAACCATTTACCCAGGCATGGAGGTATGCGAGAAAATCGAGCGGGTCAGCGCGGCGGGATTTCGGGCGATCGAATTCTGGAGCTGGCACGACAAGGACCTCGCGGACATCCGGCGGGTCTGCCAGGAACGGGGCGTGTCCGTCAAAGCGTTCAGCGGCACCAGCATCTACTCCCTGTGTGATCGGGCGCACAGCCAGGACTGCATCGACTGGGTCCGGCAGTCGCTCGACGCGGCGAAAATGCTGGGCTGCGACAAGCTGATCCTGTTCCCGAACCACTTTACGCCAAACGGCTGCGCGGACTTCCGCGACCGGTACAGCCATACCGCGATGCTTGCCAACATCACGCATACGCTTACCAGGCTGGCGCCGGTGCTGGAGGAAAGCGGGATGACCGCCCTGATCGAACCGCTCAACAATTGGGGGGACGACGCGGGCATGTCGCTGACCACAACCGCGGAGGGCGCGGACATCGTGCGCGCGGTCGGCTCGGAGCGGGTCGGTCTGCTGTGCGATGTGTTCCATATGCAGCTGATGCACGGGAACCTGCTGCGCAGCATCACCGACAACCTGGACGTGGTGAAATACATCCATCTGGCGGACGCGCCCGACCGGCACGAGCCGGGAACGGGGGAGATCAACTTTGATTTCCTGCTGCGCGGCGTAGCGGAAAGCGGCTACGCGGGTACGGTCTGCTTTGAATATTTTCCGGCAGGGGATACCGAAGCCGGCTTCCCCGCGGTCAAAAAGCTTTGCGATTCCATTTCAAAATAAAACCAACCACTATCATCAATTATTTAAGGAGGACGACAAAATGTTCAAGGAAGTAACGTACGGTATGGTAGGCGGCGACCTGAAAGCGCTGATCGGCGAGTGCCACCGCAAGGCGCTGGGCCTGGACCCGCGCGCGAAGCTGGTCTGCGGCTGCTTCTCCGCGATCGACGAGCTGAATGACGAGTGCGCGGAGGCGTATCACGTTGACAAATCCCGCGTGTATTACAACGCGGAGGATATGGCAAAGGCCGAGGCAGGCAAGATCGATTTCGTTTCCATCTGCACGCCGAACTTTGTGCATTACTCCGCTGCCAAGACCTTCCTGGAGCACGGCATCAACGTCGTGTGTGAGAAGCCCCTCACCCTGACCGTGGAGGAGGCCGAGGACCTGGCCCGCATCGCCAAGGAGAAAAACCTGGTGTTCGCGGTGGACTACTGCTATTCCGGCTATGTCATGTGCAAGGTCATGAAGCAGATGATCGCGCGCGGCGACATCGGCAAGATCATCGCGGTCAATGCCAACTATATTGAGAACAGCTTCCTCGGCCTGCTGGCCGAAAAGGAGCAGGTCAACGGCCGCATCTGGCGCACCGATCCCAAGTACAGCGGCATCTCCAACACCTGCGCGGACGACGGCACGCATGTCGAGCATCTGGTACACTATGTCACCGGCCTGAAGATCAAGCGCCTGCTGGCCACGACCGATACGTTCGGCAAGAAGCTGGACCTGAACGACAACATTATTCTGGAGTATGAGAACGGCGTCCACGGCGCTTACTGGTTCACCCAGGTGGCCTGCGGCTGCCCCAACGAAATCGACCTGCGGATCATGGGTACGGAGGGCTGCCTGGAGTGGCACCAGACCCGTCCGGACGAAGTGGTTTACATCAAAAAGGGCGAGGCGCCCCGTACGCTCTGCCGCGCAGGCGACGGCATCGACGTACCTGCGGGCAAGCTGGCGCGCGTGCCGTTCGGCCATCCGGAAGGCTACTATATTGCGATCGCCAATATCTATCGCAGCGTGATCGACACGATCCTCAAGCTCAAAAACGGCGAGACCCCGACCGAGGAGGATCTGGACTTTCCGGATGTGGAAACCGGCGTCAACGGCGTCAAGTTCTTCCATGCTGTCGTGGAGAGCGCGCAGAACAACTCCAAGTGGGTGGAGATCAACTAAGAGCAGAGTGGCCTGACGGGGGCAGGGCGGCCGGCAGGCGGCCCTGTCCGTGCCGGACCGGAACAGGAGGAAAAAACAATGGCAAACATGCAGAAAGCAATCGTTTACAAGGGGCCGGGCGAGTTCGCCTATGAGGACCGCCCCATTCCCGAGATCAAGGACCGGAACGATGTCAAGATCAAAAGCTACGGCTGCGCGGTCTGCGGCACGGACGTGAATATTTTTGCCACGCCCCAGAAGCATCCTTGCAAGCCGGATATCATTTTCGGCCATGAGTTCTGCGGCGAGGTCGCGGAGGTGGGCGAAGGCGTCACCGACCTCAAGCCGGGCGATAAGGTGGTCATCGACCCGCACGGCCCCTGCGGCGAGTGCGACAACTGCCTGGCCGGCCTGCCCGAAGCCTGCCAGCACGTCAGCTCGCGCGGCGTGTTCGCGGATGGCGGCCTGACCAATTACGTCGTGCTGCCCAAGCAGTACTGCTATAAGGTAGCGCCGGAAACCAAGCCCGAGCTGATGGGCGTGGCCGAGCCGCTCGCGGGCTGCGGCTGCGCGCTGGAAAAGCTGAACGTGCATGTGGGCGATACCGCGTGCGTATTAGGCGCCGGCCCGATCGGCCTGATGTTCATTGCACTGCTCAAGGCGAACGGCTGCCGCAAGATCATCGTTTCCGAGCCGATCGAACACCGCCGCAAGCTGGCGCTGGAGGTCGGCGCGACCCGCGTGGTCAATCCGGATACCGAGGACCTGCAGCAGATTGTCAAGGAGGAAACCGGCGGCCTGGGTGTGGACCACTGCGTAGAGGCGGTGGCCGCGATGCTGGTGGACTGCGTTTATCTGGTGCGGCCGCACGGCAAGGTGCTGCAGTTCGGACACGATGAGCTGGCCCGTCCGGAATTTCCGGTCGCCGAGCTGCTCAAGAACGAGATCGAGGTTTACGGCGGCTATCTGGGCAAGTATTATATGCGCAAGGTCGCGCAGATCATCGAATCCGGCATTCTGCCGCTCGATAAGATTGTGACCGATGTGATACCGGCCTCCCGTTATCAGGAGGCGCTCGACCTGGCGGCGAGCCGCCAGTGCGGCAAGGTGTTCGTTTCCATGGACCTGTGAGAAAGGACAGCACGGAATGGTAGATAAAAAAGAGGTATTGCGCCTGACCGAGTTGGCATACCAGGCGCGCCGCGACCTGTGCAAACTGTGCGGGGCGTACAGCGGCAACATCCATATGGGCGGCGACATGTCCATGCTCGATGTGCTGACCTGCCTGTTCCACCGCACGATGAACGTCTCCCCCGAACGGGAGCAGGACCCCGCCCGCGACCGCTTCATCCTCAGCAAGGGACACGGCGCGGTCGGCATGTACATCGTGATGGCGCAAAAGGGATTTTTTGATTATCAGGAGATCTGCGAGACCTACGGCCAGGTGGGCAGCAAGTTCGGACAGCATCCCTGCAAGACCCGTCTGCCGATGCTGGACGCCTCCACCGGCTCGCTCGGCCACGGCCTGCCGCTCAGCGTCGGCATGGCGGCCTCGTCCCGTCAGAAAGGACGCCAGAACCGCGTGTTCTGCCTGATGGGCGACGGCGAAACCTGCGAAGGCTCGGTGTGGGAGGCTGCGATGGCGGGCCACGCGCTTGGCCTGGGCAATCTGGTGGCGGTTGTGGACCGCAACAGGCAGCTCATGACCAGCTTTTCCGAGGATTCGATCAAACTCGATCCCTATGCGGATAAATGGCGCGCGTTCGGCTGGAACGTGATCGAGATTGCGGATGGTAACGACATGCAGCAGGTGGCCGACGCGCTCGAGCGCCTGCCGGAAAGCGGCAGCGGCGTGCCGACCGCGGTAATCGCGAACACGGTCAAGGGCAAGAATATTTCCTTTATGGAACGGCAGATCAAATGGCATGCGGGCAGCATGAATGAGGCGGACCTGCAGACCGCGCTGGCCGACCTGGACGCGGCGCTGGACCGGCAGAGAAAGGAGTTATAAATGAAGCAGTCATACACTCTGGATGAATATAACTCCGCGCGCTCTGTGGTGGGCGATACGATAGCGGAGCTTGGCGGAAAGGACAGCCGCGTCTGGCTGCTTACGCCGGATATCGGCTTCGGCTGCAAGGATTTTCATGAGAAATATCCGGACCGTTTCATCGACACCGGTATCGCGGAGCAGGATGTGGTCGGCGTATCGGCCGGCCTGGCGTATGACGGGAACATCCCGTTCATCATCGGCATGATGCCGTTCATGAGCATGCGCGCGCTCGAACAGGTGCGCACGGATGTATGCTATCCCAACCTGCCGGTGCGCATCATCGCCAACTATGCGGGACTGACCGGCAACGGCGGCTCCACCCATTATGCGATGGAGGACATGGCGCTGTATTCCTCGCTGGTCAACATGACGGTCTGCGCGGCGTCCGATCCGGTGCAGCTGCGCCAGATCATCGAGAAAAGCCTGGATTACGAAGGCCCGCTGTCCATCCGCATTGACCCGGGCAAGGAAAACCGCGTGCTGTACACGGCGGAGGACCGCTTTGAGATCGGCAAGGGCCACCTGGCGCGGGACGGAAAGGATATCACCATCATCGCCTGCGGCGAGATGGTCAGCTATGCGCTGCAGCTGCACGACAAGGCAAAGGAAGCCGGCATCAGCGTGCGCGTGATCGATATGTTCACGGTCAAGCCGCTGGACGAGGAGATCGTGCGCAAGGCCGCCGAGGAAACCGGCCGCATCATCGTCTGGGAGGACCACCTGATGAAAAATGGCCTGGCCAGCGCGGTCGCGGACGTGCTGTGCGACAACGGTATCGCACTCAAATCGTTCAAGCGCTTCGGTATCCCGCAGGTGTATCCGGGCTTCGGCAGCGCGGAGGACCTGTATCACCTGTACGGCTATGACCTGGAAGCCGTTTGGGACTATGTGAGCAAGCTGTTAGGATAAATGCGGTGCTTCGGCCGGTCCGGCCTACGCGGCGGGCCGGCCGGAACGCGCAGAGGAGGACATTAAGATGAGCGTTTATATGTGGAACACCTTTTGCCCCACGCTGTTCGGGACGGGCGCTTCCGGGGAGACAGGGGAGCGGGCAAAGGCGCTCGGCATGCATCGGGTAATGGTCTGCACCGAACAGGCGCTGTGCGAATTCGGTGTGGTAACGCCGGTCATCGATGCGCTGAAGGACGCCGGCCTGGAGGTGTTCGTGTTCGACCGGTGCCGTGCGGACGCACCGAGCGATATCTGCGATGCGGGCGCGGCCTATGTGCGGGAGCACGCGATCGACGGCGTCGTGGCGGTCGGCGGCGGCAGCACGCTGGACACCGCAAAGGCGGTCGGCATCATCATCAGCCAGAATGGCACGACCATCCGCGACTACTATGGGATAGGGGAAGCGGAGCATACCCTCAAGTTGATTACGCTGAGCACGACCTCGGGTACGGGCAGCGAATTGTCGCAGTGGGCGGTCATCGGCGATGTGGAAACCGGCGCCAAGGAAATGCCGGTGTACAAGCCGGATCTGGCGATCGTCGATCCGGTGCTGACCTATTCCGTGCCTGCGGGTGTGACCGCCGCGACCGGCATGGATGTGCTGGCGCACTGCGTGGAGGCGATCACAAACCGGAATTACAACCCGTATGGCTATATTTTCGGCAAGGAGGGCATCCGGCTGACGCTGCAGTGGCTTCCGGTCGCCGTAAAAGAGCCGAAGAATGCACAGGCGCGGGAGGCGATGTCCCTGGCCGCGAACCTGGGCGGCATGGCGATCTCCGCCTGCGGCTGCCAGATCGGACACAGCTTCAGCCAGACGTTCGGCGCGCGCCATCATGTGCCGCATGGATTGGGCTGCGCGTGGGGACTGCCGGGCGTCATGGTCTATACTGCCAAATACGGTGAGCGCAGGAATCTGGAGGAAGTCGCCGAGGCAATGGGGGTCGCCTGCACCGCGGAGACCGGAACCATGGAGCTTGCGGAGACGCTGGCGCAGCGCGTGGTCGTACTGATGAAAGAACTGCAGATCAAATCGCTGCGCGAATCCGGCTTCTCGCTGGAGGACTGCCTAGCCTCCGCAGAGCAGTTCGCGCATGACGGTGCGTTCGGCAACGCGCCCGGCACGCCCGGTATGGAGGAGATCAGGGAATACATCTCCTATACCTATGCGGCGTATTGATGGAAAACGGCGGGCGGCCGGCGCAGAGGGCGCAGCCGCCTTGCGACTGTGAAATAGCGGCCGCTTCTCTCTCTTACAAAAACCGGTGTTTTATTCTGAGAATAAAACACCGGTTTTGTGTTGGGTTGGAAAGGAGGGAGGGGGTCAGTTTCCAGTGGGACAGTGCCAGATGTGTGCGTTGGCATCCGGTTCGGTCAGCCAGAGGTGTGCAGTGTCGTCGATGCGGGTCTTGTCCCACGGGTTGTCGGGCAGATGCCGGATTCCCCAGGCATAGCAGCAGGTATAGCCCGGGGCGGTGACCTGCGGGTGCATCCCTTCCGTGATCAGCGCCAGCCCGTTGTGGTGGGTCTCATATAATTCTCCGTCGCCCCAGCCCGCGCCAAAACCGTTGGGGTGATCGAAACGGTAAAAATATACCTCGGGCTGGGGGTGGTGATGCGGCGGGTAGGAGGACCATTTGCCCGGCAGGTTGACGACCTCGCCCAAAACCATGTTGGAATACGGCGCGTTATCCAGATCAAAGCAGGTGCGGACATCGCGCTTGGTGCAGCCCATCAGCTCGCCCTGGTCGCCGCGCGGCCAGGTGTCGGTATCCTCCGGCCCGTACATACAGCAGGGGAAAACCGCGCCGTTCTCTGTTTTTTGAATGTAAATATGGCAGGGGCCATGGGCGGTGATCCGTACCTCGACGCCCTTGCAGACGTGCAGGCAGGACGGATTGTAATCAAGCGGGTTGGGGCGGTCCACATCGCGGGCCTGCCCTTCCCATTCCAGCGTGCAGCGTCCGTCGAACACCAGCGCGGCCGCCTCCTTGCGGTCCTCCCGCAGAGAAAAGGTGTCGCCGGCCTCCAGGACAAGAAGCCCGACGTCCATCATGGCTTTTTTTCCGTATCCTTCTTCCAAGCGGAGATATTCATTATATCCCCGCTTGACCTGCTTATCCATATACATATGCTGTCCCTCCATGCGGTATCGATGGTTTTCTGGCCTATAGTTCAATAAAAATATTTTCCGCCCGCGGATTGTAAAGACCAGTCTGTTATTCTATAATTATAGCAGATAACGCGGAAAATACTTGCAATATATTCTCGGTTAGTAACATGATTTTAAGGAGGGGGATGGATGAAAGCACAAAGCGAAAGGCAGAAAGAGGCCGCTGTCGGCGTTCCCCTCCGCATATATCCTGCGCTGGACGGGAGCGAGGCGGATGTGGTTGACCGCGTGCCGTTCCATTGGCATACGGAAAGCGAGATCGTCATTGTCGATGCGGGGACGGTTTCGCTTGTCATAGCCGACCGTGCATACCTGGGTACACGCGGCGATATCTTTTTCATCGGAAGTGAGGAGTTGCATGAAATACGGGCGGCAGGACAGGGGAACCAGTTTCACTCGTTTCTGTTTTCGCTGGAACTGCTGGAGTTTGCCCATGTCGACGATGCCGAAACCAGCCTGCTGGAACCACTGGCCGAGGGACATCTGCGTTTCCCTAGGCAAGTGCGGAAAGGGGAGGCGGGGCAAGAGGCGCTACACCGTCTGCTGGCCCGCCTCGTTTGTACCTGCCTTCGGCAAAGTCTGGGGTGGCAGCTGACAGCCAAGGCGGCCCTGTTGGAGATCGTGGCGGTGTGCGCGGACTATTCGTTGATAGAAAAAGTGGACGCGCCCTGCGGCGCGAATGAACGGCTGCGGCAGAAAAAAGCGATCTTGGCTTATCTGGATGAGCATTTTACGGAGCCGGTCCGGCTTCCGGACGTAGCGGCGGCGTTTGGGCTTTCCCCTCAGTATTTCAGCACATTGTTTCGGGAAAGCTTTGGCCGGACGCTGATGCAGCATGTCAATTTCCTGCGTACCGAAAGGGCGGCGCGCCTGCTGCGGACAAGCGGCCTTCCGGTCATGGAGATTGGGCTGCGCGTCGGTTATGAAAATTTCAGCTATTTTATCAAGCGGTTTCGGGAGGCTTACGGCGTCCCGCCATCGGTCTACCGGAAAACAACAGGGAGTTCGCCGCAACGCCTGTGAGGCGCGCGCATTAAAAAGAATACCGGCGGAAGCGCCCTGCTACCGCCGGTTGGTTTTTATCCGCAAAGCGTCAGTTGCCTGCAAACCGCAGCTTGATGTTTTCCTGCTTGCAAAGGCTGACATATTCCTTGGCAGGCTCTCGATCGGTGATGAAGCCGGTCAGGTCCTTTAAGTGGCAAAAGGTGACAATGGCCTCGCGCCCGATCTTGGAGGAATCCGCCATGCAGTAGATGCTGTCCGCGCGGTGGACGACCGCGCGCTTGATCTCCGCTTCGAGGAAAGTGGTGTTGGTCATGCCGGCGGTCAGGGAAACCCCTGTTGCGCCCATGAACGCCTTGTTGATCCGCATGGTGGAAAGCGCTTCGATCGTGGACAGGCCGACGAACGAATCGGTCGTAGGGCTGTAGATGCCGCCGAGCGAGATGATGTTCAGGTTTTCGTATTTTGCCGCTTCGCTCAGCGCGCCGAGCGAATGCGTGATAATGGTGATGCGGTTTTTCGCCACCAGATACCGCAGCAGGCACAGCGTGGTCGTGCCGGAGTCGATAAATATGGTATCCCCGTCCGCGACCTCCTCGGCGGCCATGCGGCCGATCAGCGACTTGTCTGCCGGATTGAGGCTGGAACGGATCGGCGTGGGTACCGCGCCGGAGGGTACCGTGGCGGTAACGCCGCCGTATACCTTTGTAATATGCCCGCGCATTTCCAGCTCGTTCAGGTCGCGGCGGATCGTGTTCTTGGAAACCTCGAAAACCTCGCACAGCTCGTCAATGCTGACCGTTTCGTGCGAGATGACATACTGCTCTATGGCATTTAAACGGCTGACTTTCATCTTCCTCATTCCCCAATCGCGGGCCATCAAAGGTATGGCAGATTTACTGATATTTAGTTTATCAAAGATTCAGAAAAATGTCCACTGTGCCGCATCGTGCCAAAATCGGCATTTTTTGATATGGAAAGCAGGGATTTTATGGCGCGGTAACGGGACCGCGCATACTTGCGGACTGGAAAAAGTGGTTAAGTTATGGGTAAAAAATTATTTCTTGATGCACAGAATGTGGTTTTATATTTGTTGCATTGTGAGAAGGTGTGCGCCGGCATGATTTGTTGCGAAAAAAGCGGATAAACCAGGGGAATCCCGCGCGGAAACTCCGGAAATAGCAAACAAATCAAATGGGAACACCGTCCGCAGGCCGTTCGCACGCCTCGTGAAAATTATCAGACAGTGTAAAAATAAGGGGCAAATTTTTGTTAACAAATGCTTGGATATTGGTTGAAATCTGGTTGGTTTGGTGGTACACTGTAAACGAAAACGGTGTCCGGCAGGACGGCCGTGTTCCGGAATCTGTTCCGCGGAGAGAAAATACTGAATAGAATTAGGCAGGTGTATGCAATGCAGAAAGCAGAAAAAATGCAGGAGCTACGCGTATTTGCAGCGCAGATCCGTCTTGAAACGCTCAAGACGATCGGTTCGCTGGGCTTCGGCCATGTAGGCGGCTCGATGTCGGTTGCGGACGCTCTGGCGGTGCTCTACGGCGGCGTTATGAACATCGACCCGAAGAACCCGCGCTGGGAGGACCGCGACTGGTGCGTCATGTCCAAGGGACATGCCGGACCGGCCATGTATGCCACCCTCGGTCTCAAGGGCTTCTATCCGGTTGAGGAAGCGTATACCCTCAATAAGCCCCACACCAACTTCCCGTCCCACACCGACCGCCAGAAGACCCCCGGCGTCGATCTGACGACCGGCTCGCTCGGCCAGGGCATGTCCACGGCTGTCGGCGCGGCGCTCGGCAACAAGATGGACGGACGCGACAACCATGTGTTCGTGTTCGTCGGCGACGGCGAGTGCGACGAGGGCCAGGTTTGGGAAGCGGCGCAGTTTGCCGCGCACTATAAGCTCGACCACCTGATCTGCTTTGTCGACTATAACAAGCGCCAGCTCGACGGTGCGTGCGAGGACGTTATGAGCCACGGCAAGGGCATCGGCGCGAAGTTCGACGCGTTCGGCTGGAATGTGATCGATCTGCCGGATGGCAACGACGTGGAGGCGATCTACGACGCGGTGCAGCTGGCATATGATGTAAAGGGCAAGCCCACCTGCATCGTTTTGAACACTGTCAAGGGCAAGGGTGCGACGTTTGCAGAGCCGTCCGGCGCGCATTCTTCGCAGCCGACTCCCGAGCAGTGGGACGAAGCGATCAAGGCCTCTGAAGCGGCGTATGCCGCTGTCAAGGCACAGTAAGGGAGGGAATGCAAATGAGCTTTACTTTGATTGGCAAGCACGAGAAGGATTCCCGTGCAATGCGTGACGCATATGTCACTGCGGTACATGACCTGATGGCAAAGGGCGAGCCTGTCGTACATATCGACTGCGACTTGGAAGGCTGCAGCAACGTAGGCAAGCTGGCCAAGGAATTTCCGAACAACGTATACAATGCCGGCATCGCGGAAGCGAACGCAATGGGCATCGCCGCGGGCCTGACCGCCACCGGCAAGACCGTGTTCATGCACTCGTTCGGCCCGTTCGCGTCCCGCCGCGCGTTTGACCAGGCGTTTATGTCCGCGGCCTACGCCGGCCTGCCGGTGCATGTGATCGGCTCCGACCCGGGCGTCTGCGCGGCGTTCAACGGCGGCACCCATATGCCGTTTGAGGATATGGCGCTGTATCTGTCCGTGCCGGACGCGGTCGTTATCGACCCGACCGACTACGCAATGCTCAACTGCCTGACCGGCAAGCTGGCGGCGTCGGGCAAGTTCTCCTACACCCGTCTGGTCCGTAAAGGCTTCACCACGGTGTATGCGGACGGTTCGGACTTTGAGATCGGCAAGGGCATTGAACTGCGCGACGGCAAGGACGTTGCGATCATCGCCTCCGGTATTCTGGTGGATGAGGCGCTCAAGGCTGAGGAAGCGCTCAAGGCCGAGGGCATTTCCGCAAAGGTTGTGGATATGTTCACCTGGAAGCCGCTGGATGAAGAACTGGTCAAGAAGTGCGCTGCGGAGTGCGGCTGCATCGTCACCGCAGAGAACCATCAGGTCGGTTGCGGCCTGGGCAGCGTCGTAGCGAACTGCCTGGTCAAGAACGCGCCCGTACCGATGGAAATGGTGGGCGTGCAGGACCGCTTCGGCCAGGTTGGTCCGGAGGATTTCCTGCGCAAGGAGTACAACCTCACTGCCGACGATATCGTGGCGGCGGCGAAAAAGGCGATCTCCCGCAAGTAAGACATTTCATAATGGAAAAAGCGGCAGCTTTGGCTGCCGCTTTTTTATATAGCGCTATCGATCGCTTAACCCAACGAGGTAATCAAGCGAAACCCCATAATATTGCGCTAAGCGGATCAATAAATGCACCGGTATTTCACGTTTACCAGTTTCGTAATTACTATAAGTGCGTTGGTCGATTTTCAGATATTCTGCAAGTTGAATCTGACTGGTGTCAGAATCCTCGCGCATATGCCGTAAACGCGGATAATGATACATAGCCTTCACCTCATACCATATAGTTTACCTATACTTTCAATAAATATGTCAATTTTACTATCGTTTGATAGTAAAATTGACATGAGGTGATTTGAATGGAAAAGATATGCAAAACCTGCAAGCATTACCGGCCGCACTATGTCAAAATAAAGGGTTGCGGATTCCGCCGGACCTGCGGCGGCCACTGCATCTATCCGCGTATTAAGCTGCGCTATGAGGACAAAGCCGCCTGCGCAAATTACCAGCCAGCTCAAACGGAGCAATAAAAACGCGGGAAAAACAGCAAGTCCCCCTTTACGAAAGCAGGCCCGACTCCTATAATAAGGGTATATCAGAGAGAAAGAGGTAGGGTTGATGGCGCAGCAGTTCGACAGCCCGCTTGGGACTGCACCAGAGGGGAAGCTGGTGCTGCAGCTCGCCATTCCGGCGATGCTGGCGCAGTTCGTCAATATTTTGTACAGCGTGGTCGATCGGATGTACGTCGGCCATATTGCGGAGGTCGGCGCGGAGGCGCTGGCAGGCGTGGGCGTCTGCGCGCCGGTCGTGACGATGATTACGGCGTTTGCCGCGCTGGTGGGCTTTGGCGGCGGGCCGCTTATGAGCATCCGCATGGGACGGCGGGACCTGGAGGGCGCGCGCCAGATTGTTGCCAACAGCTTTTATCTGCTGCTGGCGCTTTCAGCGGTGGTGACGGTGCCGGTGGTGCTGCTGCGCAGGCCGATCCTGTTTGCGTTCGGCGCGAGCGAACAGCTCTGGCCCTATGCGGAAGCGTACTTTACCACCTATGTGCTGGGGACGGTGTTCGCGCTCCTCAGTGTGGGACTGAACCAGATCGTGATGAGCCAGGGCTTTTCCGGCACGGCGATGCGGTCGGTCATGCTGGGCGCGGCGGTCAATATTGCGCTCGATCCGGTCTGCATCTTCGCGCTGGATATGGGGGTACGCGGCGCCGCCGTGGCGACCGTGCTTTCGCAGGTCTGCTCGGCCGTGTATACGCTGCGGTTCCTGTTCAGCCGCCGCGCGCTGGTGGGCATAACGAACTGTCCGCTGCATTTCGGCTGGATTCGGCGTATTTTTCAGGTCGGCCTGTCGCCGGCGCTGATTATCGCGCTGGATAACGTGCTGCTCATTTCGGTGAACGTGATGTTGCGCAAATACGGCGGCGCGGACAGCGACATGCTGATCGCGTGCGCGGCTATCCTGCAGAGCTTCATGCTGATTATCACCATGCCGCTGGGCGGCATCACGGCGGGTACGCAGTCCATCCTGGGCTATAACTACGGCGCGGGGGATACCCGCCGCGTTATCCGCGCGGAGAAGCGCATCGTATTGCTGTGCTTCATTTTTACCGCCGTCATGTTTGTGATTGCGCAGACCATGGCCACGCCTTTTGTGCGCATCTTTACCACGGATCCGGTACATATCGAGCAGGCGGCCTGGATGATACGCACCTATACGCTGGGGGTGCTCGGCCTGGCGATCCAGTACCCCTTTGTGGACGGCATGACCGGCATGGGGCTGGTACGCTGGGGGCTGACGTTCTCCCTGTTCCGCAAGGGTATCTTTTTCGCCGGCGTGTACCTCCTGCCCGCGCTCTTTTCCGCAACGACGCTGCTGTATGCCGAGCCGATATCGGATATCCTGTCCGCAACGGTTTCGGGCGCGGCGTTTATCCTGCTGTTTCCCCGGCTGATGCGCAGGCGGGAGGCAGAAGGCTGACGGCTTTTTCCATTCTGCCCCTATGCAGCACGGGGTTTTTGTTGTAAAATAGCGATAGAAAAAAACAGGCGCAAAAGGCCATGGAGGAAAGCAATATGGATTTGAAAGAACGCGCGCTCAAGGCGCATGAGCAGTGGGGCGGCAAGATTGAGGTCGTCGCGCGGTGTGAGGTAAACAGCAAGGAGGACCTTTCGGTCGCCTACACGCCGGGCGTGGCCGAGCCGTGCCTCAAAATCAAGGAGGACCCGTCGCTGAGCTATACCTATACCCGCCGGCATAACCTGGTTGCGGTCATTACGGACGGCACGGCCGTACTTGGCCTGGGCGATATCGGCCCTGTCGCCGGCATGCCGGTGATGGAGGGCAAATGCGCGCTGTTCAAGGCGTTTGCGGATGTGGACGCGTTCCCGCTGTGCGTGGCCTCCAAGGATGTGGACGAGATCGTACGCACCATCCAGCTTATTTCGGGTTCGTTCGGCGGCATTAATCTGGAGGATATCGCCGCGCCGCGCTGCTTTGAGATCGAGCGCAAGCTCAAGGAGGTCTGCGACATTCCGGTATTCCATGACGACCAGCATGGAACGGCGGTGTGCTGCGGTGCGGCGCTGATTAACGCCTGCCGGCTGACCGGCCGCCGGGTGGAGGATATCCGGATGGTGGTCAATGGCTGCGGCGCGGCCGCGATCGCGGTGACAAAATTCCTGATGTTCCTCGGCGTGCAGCATATCACAATGGTGGAGCGCTTTGGCATCGTCTGCGAAGGGGACGAGCGCCTCAACCCCGCGCAGGCGGAGATGGCAAAACTGACCAACCGCGCGCACATGACCGGCACGCTCGCGGACGCGGTCAAGGGCGCGGACGTGTTCTTCGGCATGTCGGCGCCGCAGGTGCTGACCGCGGAAATGGTTTCCACCATGGCGGCGGACCCGATGGTGTTCGCCATGGCCAATCCGGTACCCGAGATCTGGCCGGAGGACGCCAAAAAGGGCGGCGCGGCAGTGGTCGGCACCGGTCGGTCGGACTACCCGAACCAGATCAATAATGTGCTTGCGTTCCCAGGCATTTTCCGCGGGGCGCTCGATGTGCGCGCCAGCGATATCAATGAGGAGATGAAGCTCGCGGCGGCCAGGGCGATCGCGTACTGCGTGTCCGACGAGGAGCTGAACGCGGAATACATCATGCCCATGGCGTTTGACCAGAAGGTGATACGGGCGGTCGCGGACGCGGTCGCGCAGGCGGCGCGCGATTCGGGCGTAGCCCGCATCTGAACGGCGTAATCACGCGTGGAAAGAGCGGGACGCAGGCGGCTGGAACGCCTGGAAAAACAAGAAAAACGCGCGGCGGCACGGTATGAAAAAGCAAAGCCGTCTGTTTTTGCCGCCGTACAGGACAAGATACCGGACGGTCTGCGCGGCAAGCTGGAGCTGGCGTTCTGCAAGGGGTTCCGGCTGGTGTTTGAAAAGGGGGACGGGCTGATCGGCAAAACCTATGACGCCGACCGGCTCCGCGGACGTTATGAGCAGTACGCCGCCGCGGCGCGGACGAAAGCGACAGGGGCGCGGCTGCGCCGTTTGCGCAGCGGCGCACGGTCGGCTGTGCGGGGCGGTACGGGCGTCGCTCTGGCGGAGGGCGCTGCGCTGGGCGTGCTGGGGATCGGCCTGCCGGATATCCCCTTGTTCCTCGGCGGCCTGCTGCGCGGGCTTTACCGTATCGCGCTCAGCTATGGCTTTGATTGTCACAGCGACAGGGAGCGCCGCTACCTGCTTCTGCTGATCGCGGTTTCGCTCAGCAAGGGGGAGGAGCGCGAGCGGTTGGCGGCGTCCGCGGAGGCGGTGGCGGCCGGCGGCAGTTTCCCCTCTTTGGAGGAATGTATGGACGCGGCGGCCGGACGGCTTGCGGAAGAGATGCTCGCGGCAAAGTTCGTGCAGGGACTGCCGCTGGTCGGTCTGGCGGGCGGGCTGCGGAATGTTCCGGTCTACCGGCGCGTCACGGCCTATGCCGCGCGGACATATGAGCGGCGCTGGCTGCTCGAACAGGAGAACAGGGAAAAATAAGCGGACGCACCCCAGCTTGGCTGGGGTGCGTTTTTCTATGCGACCGTGCGCAGATAGGCGCGTATCGTAATCTGGTAGCAGACAAGGTAAAACAGTGCGAACACCAGCATGGAAAGCGCGATGCTGCCGTACAGCACCAGCGGCGTGTCGATCGAAATGAGTCCCATGAAGGTGGAGAGGAAGGGCGTGGCGAACGCGATGTGCAGCAGGGTCCCGCCCAGCGGCAGCAGGAATACGACGCGAAGTTGCCGGCGGGCTGTGCGCACCGTCATTTCGTCCGACAGGCCGATCGAGCGCAGGATGCGGAAGCGGCCGGCGTCCTCCATGCCCTCGGCAAGCTGCTTGTAGTATAGGACCAGCGAGGTGCAGGCCAGGAAAACCAGTACGAAAAAGACGCCGAGAAAGGCGAGCGTGGTGAACATCATGGTGATGTCCTCCACGGTCACGTTGGCAAAGTTGATGCCGGACTGGCTGTTTGTGACCGCCTGCCCCACGCGGGCGATCACCGCATCCTGTCCAAACAGGACGCAGAGCGAGCAGCAAAGCGTGAACAGGGCGGCGCAGCCGAACAGGCAGATATTGACCAGCCCGGCCGCGTTTTTGCGCAGCCGGTGCTGCAGGCCGGAGACGACAACAAATTCCGAAGCGTCCTCATAAAAGCGCGGCCCTTTGCGCAGGCGGCGCAAAACCTCGGCGATGACGCCGGTAAACACGCCGTAGGTGCCGAGGATGACCAGCAGCAGCGCCAGCGTGAAGCTGGCCAGCGTGGCGCTTCTTCCGCTGGTCAGGGAGAGGAAATATGCGGCGAACAGACATGCTGCGCCGAGTATGGCGGCCGGCAGGCGGCCGCGCATGGGGCGCTCCCCCTGGGTCTGTTCGCGCAGCAGCGAGCAGGGCTGGGTGCGTGCGGCCCGCCACACGCCGATCACAACGAGCACGGCGAAGCAGGCGGCAAAAACCTTGACCGTCGCGAGCAGGGGCGGGAAGGAAAAGCCCCAGACAATGCCGGATGTGACGCCGAGCGCAGCCAGCAGGCCGCGAAAGACGAGCGGGCAGACCAGCGCGCCGCCGGCGGCGCCCAGCAGCATGCACAGCGCAAAGCAGAGTGTGTTTTCAATCAGCAGGATTACGGCGATATGGCGGCGGCCCAGCCCGAGAATGGCATACAAGGCCAGCTCGCGGCTGCGGTTTTTAAGCAGGTAGCTGTAAATATAGACCAGGAACGGCAGGAGGACGACCGGCATCAGGAAATACCCCACGCTCATCAGGATTTGGATATTCCCGCCGTTCGGGATGCTCCGCCCGAACGATTCGTTATATACAAAGGCGGCGATCACAAAATACACCATTGCCATGAAAGCGGTTGCGAGCAGGAACGGCAGGTACAGGCGGCGGCTTCCGTACAGGCCGCGCAGGGCGAGGCGGGGGAGCAGCGTGTTACGCAAGACGGACACCTCCCTGCTGAAGCGCGGTCTGACAGGCGGCAAGGCGGGGGTAAAAGTCCGCGCGCGCCAGCCCTTCTCGGCACACCTCGCCCGCAATCAGGCCGTCGCGCAGGAATAAAACGCGCGAGGCATGGCTCGCCGCATCCAGGCTGTGGGTGACCATGACGGTGGTTTGTCCCTCCGCGTTGCATTCGTCTAGCATGCCGAGCAGCTGCGCGGCCGAGCCGGAATCGAGCGCGCCGGTCGGTTCGTCCGCAAGGAGCAGGTCGGGGCGCGTGATCAGCGCGCGGGCGGCTGCGGCGCGCTGGCGCTCGCCGCCGGATACCTCGTACGGGAATTTTTCGAGCAGCGGCGTGATGCCCAGCCGTCCGGTCAGGGGGAGCAGGCGGGTCTCCATCTCGCTGCGGGCGGTTCCCGCCAGCACAAGCGGGAAAACGATGTTTTCCCGCAGAGAAAGCGTGTCCAGCAGGTTGCAGTCCTGGAAGATAAAGCCCAGCCGGTCCCGCCGGAAGGCGGAGAGGGCGCGGCCGGGGATCGCGGCCATATCCTCCCCGTTGAGCAGGATCCGCCCATCCGTCGGCCGGTCGAGCGCGGCGAGCAGGGTGAGCAGCGTGGTCTTGCCGCTGCCGCTTTCCCCCATTACGGCAACAAATTCGCCCTGTTCCACTGAGAAGCTGACGCCGCGCAGCGCAGGCACCCTGCGTCCGCCAAAGCGGGTCACATATTCCTTTACCAGACCATCCACCGTAAGCAGCATAAAAAAACCTCCATATCAATGTATTAAATTAATGATACAATGATACAACCAAAAAGCGGGATTGTCAACCATTTTTTTCGAACGGAGGAGGAGCAAAAAGTCGGGACGCCGCCCGAAGGCGGGGGAGCGGCCGCGCCGCCCGCGGTTTCAATTGAAAATCGCTAAAACCCTTTGCAAAATGGGCCGTGATAGGGTAGAATAGAAAACAGGAAAATGAAGCAAGAGGAGTGTGGAACATGGAAGCACATAAATATAAACGCGTGCTGATTAAAATCAGCGGCGAAGCCCTTGCGGGCGACAAGCATTTCGGACTGAACTTTGATGTGATCGGACCGGTGTGCGATGTGATCAAGAAGTGCAACGAGCAGGGCTGCGAGATCGGCGTTGTCGTGGGCGGCGGCAATTTCTGGCGCGGCGTCAAGGACGGCGGCGGCAAGATGGAGCGCACCCGCGCCGACCATATGGGGATGCTGGCCACCACCATCAACGCCCTTGCGCTGGCGGACGCGCTCGAGCAGCGCGGCGTGCCGGTGCGTGTGCAGACCGCGATCGAGATGAACCGCATCGCAGAACCGTACATCCGTCAGCGCGCGACGCGCCACCTGGAAAAAGGCCGCGTGGTCATTTTCGGCTGCGGCACGGGCAACCCGTTTTTCTCGACCGACACCGCGGCGGTGCTGCGGGCGGCGGAGATCGGCGCGGAAGTTATCCTGCTGGCCAAAAATGTGGACGGTGTGTATGATTCCGATCCGGCGAAAAACCCGAACGCAAAAAAATACGACCACCTTTCCTACATGGATGTGCTCAATCAGGGCTTGGGCGTAATGGATACCACTGCAACTTCGCTTTCCATGGATAACCACATTCCGATTTTGGTGTTTGCACTTTCCGATCCGGAAAATATTTACCGTGCAGTGTGCGGTGAAAAGATCGGCACGATCGTAGAGGAGGAAAATTAAAATGAAAGCTCAACTGACCGCGTATGAGGAAAAAATGAAGAAAACGCTCGACGTACTGGCAAAGGAGCTGGCCGCAGTCCGCGCAGGACGGGCCAACCCCGCGGTGCTGGATAAGATCACGGTCGAGTATTACGGCGCGCCGACCCCGCTCAACCAGGTGGCGGCCATCGCGACGCCCGACCCGCGCTCGCTTTCGATCCAGCCCTGGGACGCTTCGGTCCTCAAGGCGATTGAAAAGGCGATCCAGACCTCGGACCTGGGCATCAACCCCCAGAACGATGGCAAGCAGATCCGGCTGAATTTCCCGCCGCTGACCGAGGAGCGCCGTAAGGAGCTGATTAAGGGCGTGTCCAAAACCGGCGAGGAAGCCAAGGTCGCGCTGCGCAATATCCGGCGCGACGCGATTGAAAAGTTCAAGGCAGCGCAGAAAAAGAGCGAGATGACCGAGGACGAGCTGCACGAGGGCGAGGAGAAAATGCAGAAGCTGACCGATAAGTACGTCAAGGAGATCGACGGTATGGTCGCGAAGAAGTCCAAGGAACTGGCGGAAGTGTAATGCCTCGAAAGAGGACCGTCCAGCCCTTGGAAGCTGAAAATAACGTGGGGGCGGCGGGAGCGCCGCCCCTTTGCATGGGGGAAGTATAGTTGGGCCTGTTTACACGGAAAAGGAAAAAAGCGCCCGTGCCGGCGGACCGGCCGGTACCGCGCCATATCGCGGTCATCATGGATGGAAATGGGCGCTGGGCGAAAAAGCGCGGCCTGCCGCGCCAGGCGGGGCATAAGGTCGGCGCGGAAACCTTCCGTACGATCGCGACCTACTGCAAGGATATCGGCGTACAGTACTTCACGGTGTACGCGTTTTCCACCGAGAACTGGAAACGCCCGCAGGAGGAGGTGGACGCGCTGATGAACCTGTTTCGCACCTATCTGAAAGAGGCGGCGGAAACCATGTTCCAGCGCGGTGTGGCCGTGCGTGTGCTCGGCGACCTGTCGCCGCTGCCAGAGGATATCCGCGCACAGATACGGGAGGTGGACGAGATCGCCGACCGGCTGGGACCGGATGCCGCGACCGCCTCCCTGTGCATCAACTACGGCGGACGGGATGAAATCAAAAACGCGGTCCGCGCGATCGCGCGGGAGGTCCAGGCAGGCGCGCTGGCGCCGGAGGATATCACCGAGCAGACGATCGGCGCGCATCTGTACACCGCCCATATGCCGGATCCGGATCTGATCATCCGGCCGTCGGGCGAGGTCAGGACCTCGAATTTCCTGCTGTGGCAGTCCGCCTATGCGGAATATTATTTTACGGATGTGCTGTGGCCGGATTTCAAAACAGCGGATATGGATGCGGCGATCGACGCATTCAACAAGAGAAACCGCCGCTTCGGCGGGGTATAAACCGAAAGTTCGGGGTGCAAGGATATGAAAGCAAGAGTGTTGTTCGGCGTGATCGGCTTTGTTTTTGTGCTGCTCGCGCTGTATGTGTTCCCGCCTGTTGTGCTGGAAGCGGCGCTTGCCGCGCTTTGCGTGCTGGCAACGTATGAGGTTCTGGGTTCGACTAAGCTGGTGCATAACCGGCTGGAGCTGCTCTTATGCAGCCTGGTGTCGCTGCTGCTCGCGGCGGGGCATTCGTCGCTGGCCCCGTTTTCCCTGGACTGGACGCTGCGTGGTCTGGCGTTCCTGCTGCTGGTCGGCTCGTTCCTGATTTTGCTGCGCTTTCACGACAGCATGAACGCCTCGCAGGTGTCGTGGGCCTTTTTCGGCGCGCTGCTGGTACCCTACCTGCTGCTCAGCCTGCTGCGCATCTTCCAGATGGAGACGCACAGCGGCCCGTTCATCGTGCTGCTGCCGCTGCTCGCCGCGTGGGGCGCGGATACCTGCGCGCTGTTTTCCGGCATGCTTTTCGGCAAGCACAAGCTCGCGCCGGTCGTCAGCCCGAAAAAAACGGTTGAGGGCGCGGTCGGCGGCGTGATCGGCGGCGCGGTCCTGGTAATGCTTGCGGCGCTGCTGATGAATGTCCTGCTCGATCTGGATATGCCGGTCCGGGCGGCGGCTGTGCTTGGCGGTCTGGGCGCGGTGCTGGGCGAGATCGGGGATCTTTCCTTCTCGGTCATCAAGCGGCAGACCGGCATCAAGGATTACGGCCATATCTTCCCAGGGCATGGCGGGGTGCTCGACCGGTTCGACAGCGTGCTGTTTGTCGCGCCGATGGCGGAGATGCTGTTCCGGTTGATCTGGTAAGCGCGGGACCGAAGGATGCAAAGCCCCGCATCAGGGGCGTGTACAGGAGACTGTTGAAATGAAAAAAATAGCGATTTTAGGCTCGACCGGCTCGATCGGCACGCAGACTGTCGATATTTTGCCGTCGGTTGGGGCTGAAGTCGTCGCATTGACGACGAATAAACGCATAAACTTACTTGAGGAACAGGCGCGCGCGCTGCACCCTGAAATGGTATGCGCATTTGATGAGGCGGCGGCGCGCGACCTGAAAATAAAGCTTGCGGACACGGATATCCGCGTGCTCTCTGGTATGGAGGGATTGACCGCCTGTGCCGCGGAGAGCGGCGCGGATATGGTCGTGACCGCGGTAGTCGGCATGGTCGGCCTGCTGCCCACGCTTGCCGCCATCGACGCGGGCAAGGACATTGCGCTGGCCAACAAGGAGACGCTGGTCTGTGCGGGCGAGCTGGTCATGCGCGCGGCGCGCGAAAAGGGTGTGCAGATCCTGCCGGTGGATTCCGAGCATTCGGCGATTTTCCAGTGCGCGCAGGCGGCGCAGGGCAACCGGCTGGCGAAAATCATCCTGACCGCGTCGGGCGGCCCTTTTTTTGGCTGGACCGCTGCGCAGATGCGGGATGTGACCAGAGAACAGGCGCTCGCGCATCCCAACTGGTCGATGGGCGCGAAGATCACCATTGACTCCGCGACCATGATGAACAAGGGGCTCGAGCTGATCGAAGCCATGTGGCTGTATGACATGGCGCCGGAGGATATCGAAATTGTGATTCACCGCGAGAGCATCGTGCATTCTGCGGTTGAATTTGACGATGGCGCGGTACTCGCGCAGCTCGGGCTGCCGGATATGCGCCTGCCGATCCAATACGCGCTGACCTGGCCGCAGCGCGTGGCCTGCAAGGTGCCGCGCCTGCGCCTGGCGGAGGCCGCGAAGCTGACCTTTTTCGCGCCGGATTACGAGGCGTTTCCGGCGCTCGGCCTAGCCCGGCGCGCGGCGGCGCAAAAGGGCGACCGCGGCGCGGTGCTCAACGGGGCGAACGAGGCGGCGGTCGGCCTGTTCCTCGCGGGCAGGCTCGGCTTTGCCGAGATTGCGGAAAACGTCGCCCGGGCGCTGGACGCGATTCCCTGTCAAATGGAACTCACACTGGACGGCGTCCTTGCGGCGGACGCCGCCGCGCGCGAGCTGGTGCTCGCGCACAGCCCGATCTGACCCGCTGAAAGGAGAACTGCTTTGCTGCAAATCATTCTGGCCATATTAGCGTTCGGCATTCTGGTCATTGTGCATGAATTCGGCCATTTTATCACCGCCAAGCGCGGCGGGGTGCAGGTAAATGAATTCTGGATCGGTATGGGGCCGACGCTCCTTAAAAAAGAGCATAACGGCACGCTGTACTGCTTAAAGCTGCTGCCGTTCGGCGGCGCGTGTGTGATGGAGGGCGAGGACGGAGAAAGCGAAAACGAGCGCGCGTTCGGCAAGGCGAGCCTGCCGCGCCGCATGCTGATTGTAGCGGCGGGTGCGCTGATGAATTTCCTGATCGGCTTCCTTATCGTGCTTGCCGTTATCCGGCCGAACGGGCCGGAGGGGGGCTATGTCGTCGCCACGCTTGACAGCGTGGATCCGGCAAGCACCGCCGCGGCGGAGGGCGGCCTGCAGGCGGGGGACGAGATCCTTCGGGTGGACGGCTACCATATTCTGCTGCGCGGTGATTTTGAAACCGCGCTGGCCCGCGGCGCGGATACGGTCTACGAGGTCGTTGTGCGGCGGGACGGGCGGAAAATAACGCTGCCCGCGGTTACGCTGGCGCCGGCGATAGAGGGGGAGGACGGCCGCATGCTGATCGGGCTGAACTTCGCGGAACAGCCGAACAGCATTGGCATGCGCCTGAATATGGCGGCGCGCACTTCGGTAAATTACGCGCGGCTCGTCTGGTCGAGCCTTGGCATGCTGGTAACGGGACAGGTCGGCGTGGACCAGCTTTCCGGACCGGTCGGTGTGGCGGAGGTCATGGCGAGCACGGCCAAATACAGCATATCGGCGTTTTTGCAGCTGGTGGCGTTTATTTCCATCAACCTCGGCGTGATGAACCTGCTGCCGCTGCCCGCTCTGGATGGAGGGCGGCTGGTATTCCTGCTGATCGAGGCGGTCCGCCGCAAGCCGGTGCCGCCCAAATATGAGGGATATATCCACGCGGCGGGGCTTATGCTGCTGCTTGCGCTGATGGTCTATGTGACTGGCCAGGATATTTTGCGCATCGTTTCCGGCAGATAGGCGGGCGGACCGCCGTTTGCCGCGACAGGCAAAGGAAAGGATGGAATATGAAACAGACAAAGCAAATTAGGCTCCGTGACGTGCGGATCGGCGGCGGCGCGCCCGTTTCGATCCAATCCATGACCAACACGGACACGCGGGACGCACAGGCGACGCTGGCCCAGATCCGCGCGCTGGCCGAAGCAGGCTGCGATATCGTGCGCTGCGCCGTGCCGGACGCACAGGCCGCGGAAGCGCTCAAAGCGATCTGCGCCGCCTCGCCCATACCGGTCGTGGCGGATATCCATTTCGACTACCGGCTTGCGCTGGCGTCGATCGAAGCGGGCGTGGATAAGATACGGCTCAACCCCGGCAATATCGGCGGCGCGGACCGTGTACACGCGGTTGTGCAGGCTGCGAAAGCGCGCCGCATCCCGATCCGCATCGGGGTCAACTCCGGTTCGGTGGAAAAGCATATTCTGGAGAAGTTCGGCGGGCCGACGCCGGAAGCCATGGTCGAATCCGCGCTGTACCATGCCGGACTGCTGGGCGACTGCGGGTTTGACGATATCTGCATTTCCATCAAATCCTCCTCCGTGCCGGACACCATGCAGGCCTATCTGCTCGCGCACGAAAAAACCGCTTATCCGCTCCACCTCGGCGTGACCGAGGCGGGGACGGAATACATGGGTACCATCAAGTCCGCGGCCGGTATCGGCGGCCTGCTCGCACTCGGCGTGGGCGATACCATCCGCGTTTCCCTGACCGATGATCCGGTTAAAGAGGTTTACGCGGCGAAGGCGATCCTGAAAGCTGTGGGGCGTGCGGAGGAAGGCATCAATGTGGTTTCCTGCCCGACCTGCGGGCGCACCCGCATCGACCTGATCGGCATTGCCAGAGAGGTCGAGCGGCGCTGCATGGAAATACGCGGCAAGCGCTTGAAAGTGGCGGTCATGGGCTGCGCGGTCAACGGACCGGGCGAGGCGCGCGAGGCCGACCTCGGCATCGCGGGCGGGGACGGCGTGGGCCTGCTCTTCCGCCGCGGCGAAATCATCAAAAAGGTGCCGCAGGAGCAGCTTGTGGACGCGCTGATGGAGGAGATCGCGCATTTTGAAGGAGAATGACCGTGGCTGGCAAGCTCATTGATATTTTTGGAAACTGTAAAAGCGTGGCGGAAGAACAGCACCTCGCCGGGGGCGAGGTGCGTTCTCTCGCGTTTGGGGATAACAATACCGTGATGGTGGTCGAGCTGGGGCTTTCGCAGGTGGTCAGCCGAAAAGCGATCGCCCGGGCGGAAAAGCAGATCGCAAAGCAGTACGGGCTGGAACGCGTGTGCATCGAGCCGCGCTACAGCATGCCGGACGGGCTGACCGATGCGTACATAGAGTCGCTGTATGAGGATATGGCGTACCGCATGCCCTCCGCGCGCGGCCTGCTCGACTGCGCCAAGTGGAAATACGAGGGCGGCGCGCTGTATATCCCGATGGACGAGGTGAGCGAAAAGCATTTTGCCAACGCGCTGCGCCATCTGGAAGCGCGCATCCGCCGCGAGCTGGATATGGTGTGTCCGGTGCATGCGGTGCGTGCGGCGGCGGAGGACTACGCGCCCCCGTCCGACGCGCCGAAGCGCGAGGAGATTTTGCAGCAGGCGGTTGCGGAAGCAGCGTCCGCGGCGCCGGCGGCGCCCAAGCCGAAAAAGCCGCGTCCCGCGCCTCGGCCGGAAAATACGGGCTACCAGCGCCCGCGCACGGAAAAGGTGCGCGACGACGACCTGATCTTCGGCAAGCTGATACAGGACCCGATCGTGTCGGTCAACGAGGCGATCGCGGCCTACGATATGGTCACCATCCAAGGCGAGGTGTTTTTCACCGACAACAAGGACATCCACAGCAAAAAGACCGGCAAGGACTATGTCAAGATCGCGTTCGATATGACCGACCGCACGAACTCGGTACGTGTGTCCAAATTTTTGGCCGCGGACAAGGCAGGCGACACGGCCTCCCACATCAAAAACGGCCTGTACTGCACGGTGCAGGGCAAGATGGTGTACGACTCGTTTGCCAAGGAGATGGTTTTGGAGCCGACCGGTATCGTCAAGGCAAAAAAGCCCGTGCGGCAGGACAAGGCCGAGGGCATGAAGCGCGTCGAACTGCATCTGCACACCAATATGAGCGCGATGGATGGTATGTCCTCCACTGCGGCGCTGCTGTGCCGTGCGGCACAGTGGGGACACCGCGCCATGGCGATCACCGACCACGGTGTAGCGCAGGCCTTTCCCGAAGCCCTGCATGCGCAGGAGGGCAAGCAGAAGGACATTATCGGGGATATGAAGATCATCTATGGCATTGAGGCGTACTATGTCAACGATGCGGACAGCCTTTCGGTCGTGCGGGGCGGCTCGGTCGAGCCGCTGGAGGGAACGTTCATCGTGTTTGACCTGGAAACCACTGGCCTCAATCCCGCGAGCGAGGAGATCACCGAGATCGCGGCCGTGCGTGTGACCGACGGGGCGATCCACGACGCGTTCCAGACCTATGTCAACCCGCACAAGCCCATTCCCGAGGAAATCACCAAGCTGACCGGCATTTCGGACGAGACGGTCGCGGACGCGCCCGACCTCAGCGAGGCGGTCCCCAAATTCCTCGCCTGGGCGGGGGAGGGGCAGTATCCCCTTGTTGCGCATAACGCGGGCTTTGATATGGGCTTTCTGCGCGCGGCCTGCAAGCGGCTTTCCATCGAGCGGGACTTCACCGCGATCGACACGCTGGAAATGTCGCGCCTGATGCTGCCGCACCTGCATAAATTCAAACTGAACATTCTGGCCAAGGAGCTGCAGGTCGGCCCGTTCGAGCACCATCGCGCGAGCGAGGACGCGGCCGTGCTGGGGCGCATCTTCGTCAAGCTTCTGGCGCGCCTGCGGGAGGAAATGCACGCGCGGACCGTGGCGGATATCAATCCGGTGCTCGCCGCGACGACCGACCGCAAGAACAAGCTGAAAAACCTGCCGCGCTATCACTTCATCATCCTGGTGAAAAACCAGGCGGGGCTGCGCAACCTGTACCAGCTCATCTCCAAGAGCTTTCTCGAATACTACAACAAGCGGCCGATCATGCCGCGCTCGGAGCTGATCCGCCACCGCGAGGGGCTGATCTTCGGTTCGGCGTGCGAGGCGGGCGAGGTGTTCCGCGCCTTGACGAGTAATGCGGAGTGGGACGAGCTGAAACGGCTCGCGTCCTTTTACGATTATCTGGAGATCCAGCCCATCGGCAACAACAATTTTATGATCGGCAAGGGCATGGCCAAGGATGAGGAGCAGCTCCGCGACTGGAACCGTGCGATCCTGCGCCTTGCGGACGAGCTGGGCAAGCCCTGCTGCGCGACCGGCGACGTACACTTCCTCGAGCCCGAGGACGAGGCGTTCCGCCGCATCCTGATGGCAGGGCAGGGCTTCGGCGACGCGGACAACCAGGCGCCGCTGTACTTCAAGTCCACGGACGAGATGCTGAAGGAATTCGCCTACCTGGGCGCGGACCGCGCGTACGAGGTTGTGGTCAGGAACACGAACAGGATCGCGGACATGTGCGACGTGATCCGTCCCGTGCCGCGCGAAAACTACCCGCCGCACATCGACGGCTGCGAGGACGACCTGCGCAATATGTGCTATGAAAAGGCGAGGCGCATCTACGGCGACCCGCTGCCCGAGCTGGTGCAGGCGCGGCTCGACCGCGAACTGAACTCCATCATCGGCAACGGCTACGCGGTCATGTACATCATCGCGCAGAAGCTCGTGACCAAGTCGCTCGCGGACGGCTATCTGGTCGGCTCGCGCGGGTCGGTCGGCTCGTCGCTCGCGGCGTTTATGTCGGATATCACCGAGGTAAACTCGCTCGCGCCGCATTACCTGTGTCCGGACGACAAATACGTCGAGTGGCACGAGGAATACTCCTGCGGCGTGGACCTGCCGGATAAGGTATGCCCGACCTGCGGCAAGCCGCTGACCAAGCAGGGCTTTAACATCCCGTTCGAAACCTTCCTCGGCTTCGAGGGCGATAAGGTGCCGGATATCGACCTGAATTTCGCGGGCGAGTACCAGTCGCGCATCCACCACTACACAGGCGAGATTTTTGGACACGACCATGTGTTCCGCGCGGGTACGATCGGCACGGTGGCGGAAAAAACCGCCTACGGCTATGTCAAGAAATACATGGACGAGCGCGGCATCGAGTGTTCGCGCGCGGAGGAGAACCGCCTCGCCGCGGGCTGCACGGGCGTGCGCCGCACCTCGGGCCAGCACCCGGGCGGCGTGGTCGTGGTACCCAAGGAGATCGAAATTTACGATGTGTGTCCGGTGCAGCATCCGGCGGATGATCCGGATTCGGACATCATCACCACCCATTTTGAATATCACTCGATCGACGCCAACCTGCTCAAGCTCGACGAGCTGGGACACGATGACCCGACCATGATTAAGCACCTGGAAAACCTGACCGGCGTTAACGCGCAGGAGATTCCGCTTGACGATCCGGACACCATGAGCCTGTTCCATTCGTGCAAGGCGCTGAAATACACGGGCGAAAATCCGGATACCGACCCCATCCTGGGCGACCTCGGCTGCCTGGCGGTACCTGAGTTCGGCACCAAGTTCGTGCGCGGCATGGTCAAGGAGACCCATCCCTCGACGTTTGCCGAGCTGGTTTCCATTTCCGGCCTGTCGCACGGCACGGACGTGTGGCTGGGCAACGCGGCCGAGCTGGTGCGCCGCGGCATCCCGCTGTCCGGCTGCATCTGCTGCCGCGACGATATCATGAACTACCTGATATTGCAGGGCGTCAAGCCCAAGCTCGCGTTCAAAACCATGGAAAGCGTGCGCAAGGGCAAAGGTCTGACCGAGGAAATGGAAGCCGCGATGAACGAGCAGAGCGTGCCGGACTGGTACATCGATTCGTGCAAAAAGATCAAATACATGTTCCCAAAAGCGCACGCGGTCGCTTATGTGATGATGGCGTTCCGCATCGCGTGGTTCAAGGTACACCGGCCGCTGGCGTTCTATTCCGCGTATTTTTCCGTGCGCGCCAAGGGCTTTGATGCGTCCTGCATGATCAAGGGCGATAAGGTGTGCATTGACAAGATCAAGGAGCTGCAGATGAAAGACCGCGAGAAGACGATCTCCGCGGCGGAAAAGGAAATGATGACCACGCTCGAGGTGTGCCATGAGTTTTACCGGCGCGGCTTCGCATTTGAGCCGATGGACATTTACACCTCGGCTGCGACCGATTTCATCGTGACCGAAAAGGGACTGATCCCGCCGTTTACCTCGATGCCTGGCATCGGCGAGCAGGCGGCGCAGAACATCGTGGAGGAACGGCGGAACGGCAGGTTCCTCTCCGCCGAGGAGATGGCGGTGCGCTGCCCCAAGGCGTCCAAGGCGGTGGTCGAGCTGCTCGACCAGATCGGCGCGCTCGGCTCGATGCCCAAGACCACGCAGATCAGCCTGTTTGCGTAATACGGGAAAGGATAGGATAGATATGGCCAAATACGAAAAACAGTTAACCGGAGACTTTGACGACGTGTTGAGCCGCCTGTTTGACGCAGTAATGAACGGCAGCATGTCCGCTTCCTATGAGGATGGGAGTGACTGGGAAGCGAACGGCGTGCGCTGCGCGGTGCGCGTGTTCGAGCGTTACAGTTGGGCGGGCGGCAACCGCGTAAGCATGAACCTGACGCTTGCGGGTTATGGGAACAGACTGTTCCTGTCGGCCATTACCTCGGGCGGCAGCCAGGCGATGTTTTGGAAAGTCAACACCATGGGGGAGGAAAGCTTTCTGGAAACGCTGGTGCCGGTCGCGGAAGAGTACGCGGCAGGGCGGTAAGGAGGGCGCGCGGATGTACTGGATATGCTTTGGGGACAGCGCCAAGGGCTGTCTGTCTGTTGCACGACACCGCATTGCGCCGGACATGCCGAAAGAAAAAATCATTGCACTGCTGGATGATTATACGCAGGGTGATATCCGCGATGCCGGCAACCGTGCCGCGCGGGAGGATATCCTTTTCCCCTGGCGGGAGGAGGAAAGCGCGGACCATGCATGGATGCAGGATTACCTTGACCGGCATTGGGAGGCGTTCGGCCGTCTGGACGAAGTGGACGAGGCTGTGGTCTGGGCCGCCGGAGGGAATGCTGTGGAGCAGTGCGGCCTGCGGTATGTGGTCAGCCGGCTGTATGAGCGGCGCGTGCCGGTTTGGCTGGCCGAAGTGGATGAGATTCCGCTGGGTGAGATCGAGGAGGAGGACGAGTGGGTCGGCGGCGCGGTTTCAGTCGTCACAAGCAGCCGCGTACTGAATTTCTTCCTGCGGTTTGCGCCGCAGCCGCTGGTGCGGCGGTATGCGGCGCGCGTCTCGCGCCGCGGCGGGAGCGAGCGGGCAAAGGATGGACGGGTGCGCTACAGCCTGGTCGGGGAGATGGAGCAGGGTGCGGCGCGGTATTTTTACAGGCGCCGCCGATTGCTGACCGAAACCGAACAGGGGCTTTTGCTGACCGAATGGAAGCGCATGCAGGAGGAAAACGCCCCGCTGCGCGTGATGGAAGCCGGCAGGCCGCGGTCCGCAGCGATAGATTTTTACGACCAGGCGATCCTTGCCTGCGTGCCGGAAAAGGAAGGGACCGCCGCACAGACGGTTGGCGGCGCGCTGCTGAAAATCGATCAGGAGCTGGGCAACCGTGTCGGCGATATGCTGGTGTTTTCCCGTATCCGCGCGCTCGGCGCGGCGGGGCGGCTGGAGATCGTGCGCGATGCGCCGTCCTATCGGGATATGACCATCCGCAAAATCAGGTCTTGACAGGGATAGACGTTTCATGCTATCATTTTAACGCGATAAATCAATAAAGGAGCTTTTCGGCCATGAACCGTTTTCGTATTTCCACACCAGAGGGGACGCGCGACCTGCTGTTCTCCTCCTGCCGCGCCCTGCGGCAGACCGAGAACACCATACGCGCCGCCCTGGAAAACCGCGGCTACAGTGAGATCATCACACCGGCTGTCGAATATTTCGACGTATTTGCGCAGGCCAATCCGGAGCTGGATCAGGAGCAGATGCTCAAGGTGATCGACCGGTCGGGACGCATCTGCGTGGTGCGTCCGGACAATACGACGCCGATCGCCCGCATCGCGGCGACGCGCCTGGATAACGCGGCGCTGCCCGTGCGGCTGTATTACAGCCAGAAGGTGTTCCGCTCGGTCGTGGGCGGGCATGGCCACAAGGGAGAATTCCTGCAGGTCGGCGCGGAGTTAATCGGCGCGGACGGGCTGGAGGCGGATAAGGATATCCTTTCCGCGGCGTTCGGCGCGCTGACGGAAACCGGCGCGGCGGGCTTTCGCATCGAACTGGGGCATGCGGAGATCTATAAAGCCCTGATAGAGGAGCTGGGCGTGGACGCAGCGGCGGCGGAAAGCATCCGCCGCCTGATCGAAAACAAATCGTTCGCTGCACTGGGCGACGCGCTCTCGCCCTATGGCGACCGTCCGGCGGCGGGGGCGCTCCGCGCGATGCCGCAGCTGTTTGGCGGCATGGAAGTGCTCGATCGGGTCGAAGCACTGACCGGAAACGTGCGTGTGCTCGGCGCGGTTTCCTATCTGCGCCGGCTGTACCGCGCGCTGGACGAGGCCGGCTATGGGGACCGGATCATGATCGACCTGGGCCTGGTGCATGAGATGGATTACTATACGGGCGTGATGTTCCGCGGCTACATCGGCGGCGCGGGCGCGGCGATCCTTGCGGGCGGGCGGTATAACGCGCTGTGCGCCAAGTTCGGCAGGGATATGCCGGCGGGCGGCTTCGGTATCGATGTGGAAAGCGTCGCGGAAAGCCTGCAGGGCGCTGCGGGTACGGAAACCGGAACCCGACGCGATACGGTGCGCATCGCGCTGACCAAGGGGCGGCTGGAGAAGAAGACGCTCGCGCTGCTCAAAAGCGCGGGGTATGATATTTCCGAACTGGAAGCCGGCTCGCGCAAGCTGATCTTTACCCTGCCGGATACGGGCGTGGAGATCGTGCTGGCCAAGGCGGCGGACGTGATTACCTATGTCGAGCACGGCGTTTGCGATATGGGCGTGGTCGGCAAGGACACGATCATGGAAAAGGGCGGCAGCTTTTACGAAATGGTAGACCTTGGGTTCGGCAAATGCCGCTTCGCGCTGGCGACCAAAAAGGGGAAAGACGTGTACGGCGGCTACCGGACGCCGGTCATCGCGACCAAATATCCGGCGGTCACCAAGGCGTTTTTTAACCGCAAGAATATGGACGTGGAAACCATCAAGATCGAAGGCTCGGTTGAGCTTGCGCCGCTTTTGGAGCTGGCGGACGCGATTGTGGATATCGTGGAGACCGGTACGACGCTCAAGGAAAACGGGCTTGAGGTGATCGAGGACGTCGCGCCGATCTCGGCGCGCGTAATCGTCAATCTGGCGAGCGCCAAGCTGAAAAAGGCCGCGATCCAAAAGGTGATTGCCGAGCTGGAAAGCGGGTTGGAGGGATAATATGTTTTTGAAGACCGTTCTTGCGGACGGGCAGGCCGAGCAGGCTGTCATCCGCGAGATGAAGGCCCGCGCTGCCGGCGCGCGCGGGGATATTGAGCAGACCGTGCGCGCGATTATGGACGACGTGCAGGCGCGCGGCTGGGATGCGGTGTGCGAATATGCGGAGAAGTTCGATGGCAAGACGCCCTATATCGTCTCGCCCTCCGAGCTGGAAGCGGCGTATGCCGCGTGCGCGCCCAGACTGACCGCGGCGCTCGAAAAGGCGGCCGCGAATATTCGAGATTACCATGAGCAGATGCTCGTAAAATCCTGGGAATGGGAACGCGGCAGCGGGGAAACGCTTGGACAGACCGTGCGCGGGCTGGCGCGCGTGGGCATCTATGTGCCGGGCGGCACGGCGGCGTATCCGTCCAGCGTATTGATGAACGCCATACCGGCTCGGGTCGCGGGGGTAGGGGAGATCATCATGGTCACCCCGCCGACCGAAAACATGTCGGTCGAGGTGCTGGCCGCGGCGAAGATTGCGGGCGTGGATAAGGTGATCGCCGTGGGCGGCGTGCAGGCGGTGGCCGCGCTGACCTATGGCGCGGGCATGATTCCCCAGGTGGATAAGATCGTCGGCCCGGGCAACGCCTATGTCGCGGCGGCGAAAAAGCTGGCTTTCGGCACGGTGGATATCGATATGATCGCAGGGCCGAGCGAGGTGCTGGTCATTGCCGACCACACAGCCAACCCGACCTGGGTCGCGGCCGACCTGCTGAGCCAGGCCGAACACGACCGGCTGGCCTCCGCCGTGCTGCTGACCGATTCCATGGCGCAGGCGCAGGCGGTTTCATGCGAGATGGAGCGCATGGCGCGCGCGCTGCCGCGCTGGGAGATCATCCGCGAGAGCGTGGCGGGTTATGGCTGCGCGATCGTGTTCGAGGACCTGAAGGACGCCTGCAAAATGGCGGATATGGTCGCGCCCGAGCATTTGGAGGTCGTGACCGCCGCGCCGCGTGAGCTGCTGCCGTATCTGCATAACGCGGGCGCGATCTTCCTCGGCCGGTATGCGCCCGAGCCGCTGGGCGACTATATGGCAGGACCCTGCCACGTCCTGCCGACCTCGGGTACGGCGCGGTTCTTCTCGCCGCTTTCGACGGACACGTTCCTGAAGAAAACCAGCATCATCGAATACACGCGCGACGCGCTGGAGGGCTACGCGCAGGATATCATCGCGCTCGCGCAGAGCGAGCACCTGGACGCGCACGCGAACTCGGTCGCGGTGCGCTTTGCGGAGGAAGCACAAGATGAGAAACGCTGAAATCAAACGCAAAACCAAAGAAACCGATATCACGCTCGCCCTCGACCTGGAGGGCGGCGCACGGCAAATCGACACCGGCATCGGCTTTTTCGACCACATGCTGAACAGCTTTGCCGTACACAGCGGCTTCGGGCTGACGCTTACCTGCAGGGGCGACCTTGCGGTGGACGGCCACCACACGGTGGAGGACTGCGGCATCGCGCTCGGACAGGCGCTCCGCCAGTGCCTGGGCGACAAGGCGGGCATTGCGCGGTTCGGCCAGGCGTTCGTACCCATGGACGAGGCGCTCGGCTTCTGCGCGCTGGATATTTCGGGGCGGCCGTATCTGGTGTTCGACGCGCCCATGCCCCAGCCCATGTGCGGCGGGTACGATACCTGCCTGACGGTCGAGTTCATGCGCGCGCTCAGCGTGAACGCGGGGCTGACCCTGCACCTTAAATGCGAATACGGCGACAACGCGCACCACATCACCGAGGCGCTGTTCAAGGCGCTCGCGCGGGCGCTCAAGCAGGCGGTGGCGCAGACAGGCGGAGGCGTGCTTTCCGCGAAGGGAGTGCTGTAAGTGAAGCATATTTTGCTGGGTATTGGCGCTGCCATCGCAGCCCTTTGGTTGATTGCGATTGTATCAGACATCAATCCTTTCATCCATCAACAGCAAGGGGTTCGGTTCTGCATGAATGGGATTTGTGTGCTTTGCGGGCTGGTCGTAGGCTTTGGCTGGAAGATACTCGATGCGGTCAAAGCCCTGAAAAACACCTTAATGGATAAAGAGGACGGTCAATGAGCTATATTGCGATCGTAGATTACGGCGCGGGAAATCTGATGAGCGTACATAATTCGCTTGATTTCCTGGGTTATGAAAATAAAATAGCGGACACCGCGGAGGATCTTGAGCGGGCGGCGGGCGTGATCCTGCCCGGCGTGGGCGCGTTTCCGGACGCGATGGACGCGCTGCATGCCTCCGGACTGACCGGCGCGGTGCTGGAAGCGGCGCGGGAAAAGCCCTTCCTCGGCATCTGCCTCGGTATGCAGATGCTGTTCGAGGGCTCGGATGAGGTGCGCCCGTGCGCGGGGCTGGGTCTGCTGCCGGGGCGTATCACGCGCATCCCGACCGCGCTCAAGCTGCCGCAGATCGGCTGGAACGCGCTCGATATCCTGCGCCCGAACGCAATGACCGCGGGGCTGGAAAACGGCGCGTATGTGTATTTTGTACACAGCTTCATGGCGCGGCCGGCGGCGGAGGACGACCTTGCCGCCGTGACAGACTACGGCGTGCGCGTACCCGCGATGGTGGCGCGCGGAAACTTGTTCGGCTGCCAGTTTCATCCGGAAAAAAGCGGAAAAGTGGGGCTGCGCATGCTGCAGAGCTTTGCAAAATTAACGGAGGTGGGAAAATGAGGGTTCTCCCTGCCATTGACCTGAAGGACGGGCAGTGCGTGCGCCTGCAGAAAGGTGATTACGGCACCGCGCACAAGGTCGCGGAGGACGCGGTGCAGACTGCGCGGGCTTTCCTCGACGCGGGCGCGGAGCTGATTCATATGGTTGACCTGGACGGTGCGAAGGACGGTTCGCACGCGAATTACAACGTCGTCCGGCGTGTGATCGAGGAGACGGGCGCAGCGGTCGAACTGGGCGGCGGCATCCGGACCATGCCGGATGTGGAAGCGGTGCTGGCACTGGGCGTGACGCGCGTAATCATCGGTTCGGCGGCGGTGCGCAGCCCGCAGCTCGTGGCCGATGCGGTGGAGCGGTATGGAGACCGCATCGCGGTCGGCATCGACGCGCGCGGCGGCACGGTCCGCACCGAGGGCTGGCTGGTCGACAGCGGCACGGATTATATTGCGTTTGCCAGACAGATGGACGGTTACGGTGTGAAAACCATTATATTCACGGATATCGACAAGGACGGCATGCTCGAGGGGCCTAACTTCGACCAGCTCGCCGCGCTGCGGCAGGCGGTAACGTGCGGCATTGTCGCGTCGGGCGGCGTGTCCACGTTAGAGGATATCCGGCGGCTCAGGGCGCTGGGCATCGATGAGGCGATTGCGGGCAAAGCGGTCTATTCCGGCGCGCTCAATCTGGCTGCGGCGATCAGGGAGGCGAAGTGATGCTGGCAAAACGGATCATTCCCTGCCTGGACGTCAAGGACGGGCGGGTGGTCAAGGGCGTGAACTTTGTCGGCCTGCGCGACGCGGGCGATCCGGTCGAGCTGGCGAAGTTCTATTCCGCCGAGGGTGCGGACGAGATCGTGTTCCTCGATATCACCGCGACGAGCGACGACCGCGCCACGATCGCGGACGTGGTGCGCCGCACCTGCCGCGAGGTGTTTGTGCCGGTCACGGTCGGCGGCGGCATCCGCACGGTGGAGGATTTCCGCGAGATCCTGCGCGCGGGCGCGGACAAGGTTTCGGTCAACTCGGCGGCGGTCAAAAACCCCAGGCTGGTGGACGCGGCTGCGGAGAAGTATGGAAGCCAGTGCGTTGTCGTGGCCATCGACGGGCGAAAGACCGGAAAGACCCCCTCGGGCTTTGAGGTGTATGTTGCGGGGGGACGCACACCGACCGGCATCGACGCGGTCGCGTGGGCGGGCGAGGTAGCCGCGCGCGGCGCGGGCGAGATCCTGCTCACCTCGATGGATCGGGACGGCACCAAGTCCGGCTTTGACCTGGAGCTGACAAAGGCGGTCGTGGAGACGGCCGGCATTCCGGTGATCGCGTCCGGCGGCTGCGGCGCGCTCGATCATTTCTCCGAGGTGTTCGAGCAGACGGACTGCGACGCCGCGCTGGCCGCAAGCCTGTTCCATTACAGAGAGCTGACCGTGGGGCAGGTCAAGGCGCATCTGCGCGAAAAGAACATTCCGGTGAGGTTGTAAATCATGGAGCTGAACAAATTTTTTGTCAAAGCGCCGCTGGTTCCGGTTATCTGCCAGGACGAGCGCAGCGGGGAGGTCCTCATGCTCGGCTATGCGAACGAAGAGGCCCTGCGCCTGACGATGGAGACTGGCACGGCGTGGTTTTTCTCGCGCTCGCGCCAGAAATTGTGGAACAAAGGCGAAACCTCGGGCAACTTTATTTTTGTGTCCAAAATACTGTCCGACTGTGATGACGATACGCTGATCTATGTCGGCACGCCCAAAGGGCCGGTCTGTCATACGGGCAACCGCACCTGCTTCTTTACGACGCTGTGGGAGAAGGAAGGGCAGCCGTAACGGAGGTTCCGAATTGTTGTGATAGCAGGCGCGGCCGCAGTGATGGGCGGCTTTATTATGGAAGCGGCAGAAAAGATAAGGAGGATGAACAGCATGAATTCCTTTGAGCAAATGGAGGCTGTGATCGCACAGCGCAGGGCTGAGCCGCAGGAGGGCTCGTATACCTGCTACCTGTTTGAAAAGGGTCTGGATAAGATTTTGAAAAAGGTTGGCGAGGAGTGCGCCGAAACCATTATCGCGGCAAAAAACGGCGATAAGGCCGAGCTGGTGGGCGAGATCAACGACGTGTTCTATCACATGATGGTGATGATGAACGAATGCGGCGTGACGCTCGCGGACGTGTGCGCGGAAATGGATGTGCGCGCACAGAAGATCGGCAACCTGAAGCAGTTCCACGTTTCCGACCATAATACCTGAGAACAAGACCCGTCCCTGTACCGTGTTGTTTGCAGGAGGGAAAAAAGCCCCCGTCCGCCGCAGATATTCTGCAACGGATCGGGGGCTTTCTGACTCTTATAGATAGAGGGCTTCAGAAAATCTTAAGAAATCCCCTGCCGGAATCTTAAGAAAGGCCCGCTATACTGTAAACACGATACGGCAGACGCGCGTAAAGCGCCCGTCGGGAAAGGGAACGGATATGACGACACGCTACATCAGCATACCTGGGGAGACGGTACGCCGGACGGCCGCGGCCGCGCCGGACAGGACCGCGCCCAAGCCCGTGAGCAGGACAGCCCCGCGCCGGCGCAAGCGGGTGAAAAAGCGCCGCCATCCCCTCCGCGCGCTGTTCCTGCTGGCGGTGCTGGCCGTGGTGGCGTGGGGCGGCCTGCGCCTGCTGGACGGCGTGCGCGTGGAGGCCGACTGGGCCGCGCGCGGTATCGCCGTGAAAGACGGGACGGCCGCGTCGATCGTCCAGCTCGCGCACAGGGACAGCCGCGCGCAGGCGATCGTGGATGCGCCGGAGGCCTATCCGCCGGAATACCTCGATCTGCTTGCCCGCAACAGCGAAACGCTGGAGTTTGTGCTGGGGTATCCGGCGCATCATGGGGACGCGCCGGTGCAGTCCCTCACAGAACCGCTGGACACCGTGCCGCTGCTGCTGCAATGGGACATGCGGTGGGGGTACCAGCCCTATGGGGAAAGCACGGTTGCGGTCAGCGGCTGTGCGCCGGCCTGCCTTTCCATGGCGGCGTCCTATCTGACCGGCGACCCCACGCTCACCCCTTACCGCGTGGCGCAGTTCGCCGCGGAACAGGGATACTATGTGCCGGGGCAGGGGACAAGCTGGTCGCTGCTGAGTGAGGGCGCGCCCTCGCTGGGCGTACAGTGCCGCCAGCTTGCGCTCGACCAGGCGCAGATCGACGCCGCGCTGGACGCGGGCCATCCGGTGATCTGCTCCATGCTGCCGGGGGATTTTACGACCGAGGGACATTTTATTGTGCTGTACGGCCGCGCGGATGGAGGATATACGGTCCGCGATCCGAACAGCGTGGAGCGGAGCGGAAAGGTATGGTCCTATGATACGCTGTCCGGACAGATCGCCGGTCTTTGGGAGTGCTCTGCCGCCGGATAGGGGTTGCCCAAAAGGGAAAAACATGGTATGCTTGTCCAGAGGTGAAGAAAAATGCGCAGAAAAGACAGAGAGATCACGGGGCGGGAGAATATAGAGCCGATCCTCCGTGCCTGCAAAACCTGCCGCGTGGCGATGACCGCGGAAGGGATGCCGTATGTGATCCCGCTCAATTTCGGCTATACCTGGGATGAAAGCGGCCTGACGCTGTATTTCCACAGCGGCCTGAAAGGGAAAAAGATCGACGCGCTGCGCAAAGACCCGCGCGTGTGCTTTGAGCTGGATACCGAGGATGGGCTGACCGGAGAGGGCGATCTGGCGTGCCGGTACAGCTTCGCGTTTTCGTCCATTGTGGGCTATGGCAGCGTGCAGTTCGCGCAGGATAATGCGGAAAAACGCCACGGTTTTGACATCATCATGCAGCACCAGACCGGACGCGGCGGCTGGACGTATACCGACGCGGCGCTGTCGGTGGCCGAGGTGTTCTGGGTGCGCGCGGATTCGTTTGAAGCATCGCGCAAAGTGCGGTAACAACATGAAAAAGAGGCTTTCCCTGTGGAAAGCCTCTTTTCTATTTATTCTATGCTGCGCTTGCTCAATCCCAGAAGTGCGCGGCGATCTGGTCGGCCTGCTTTTCGGCCTGCTGGAGCAGGGCTTCGACATCGTTTCCGATGATATCCAGCCCTTGCGCCGCGAGGGTGTCAAAGCGGCCGCCGCAAAGCAGCTTGCAGATGGATTCCAGATAGGCGCTGCCGTGGTCGGCGAGCGCGGGATCGCTGTTATCGACGATGCCGCCGCGCGTTGTCACATAGAGCAGCCGCCGCGGCCTGCAGTCCGCGACCGGCTGGCCGTATTGGTCATAATGGAAGGTCAGGCCGGTCACGCACAGGCGTTCCAGATAGGCGCGCACCATGGCGGGAAAGCTCAGGTCCCAGAAAGGGCAGGCCAGGACGACGGCATCTGCGTTTTTGAACTGGTTTGCAAGCGCAAAAAACGGGGCGTCGAAAGCGCCGGCGCGGGAAAGCGCATCCCGTTCAGCGATCTCTGCCGCGCCGTAGGGCGTCAGATGGAGGGCGGGCAGCAGAAGCACATCGATATCCGCATCCGGAATGCGGCTGACAACGCGCTGGGCAAGCCGCAGGGTGCGCGAATCCCTGCCACGGATACAACCATTGACAAACAACAGGTTTTTCTTCATATATAGTTACTCCTTTATCCGTTTTCCGCCGCGTACGCGGCAAGGAATGTGCAGCAAAGCATTGACCGCGGGCGGCGGGGAAGCCGCGCGCCGGTCCGTCCCCATCATAACACGGCGGCAAGATAAAGGCAAGAAAAAGCACCTCCCCCTTTTGCTCAAAGGGAGAGGTGCCGGAAAGCAAGGGGAAACGCCGTTATGCTTCGCTGCGCTTGACGAACTTGCTGCGCGGCGCGCGGCAGATCGGACAGATGAAATCATCCGGAATGTCCTCCGCCAGCCGGACATAGCCGCATACCGTGCATTTCCAGCCCGCGTCCGCGGATAATTCGTGATAGACCGGCGCAACGGGCGGAACATCCTCGCCACGCTTCTCAAACTCCTTGACGGTCAGGCAGTCGCCGTCGCCGAGCACCTCCGCGTCGAGCAGCTCGCAGATAAACAGCGTGTAGGAGCCGATCGCGACGGTTTCCGTCACCTTCAGGCTCAGGCGGGACACCATGCCATCCGTCAGATAGGGGCAGCCCTGGCTGTCGGTCTGAACGGCAAAAGAAGCAAACTTATCGATCGCGCGGCCGGATTTGTAGCCGAACTCGTTGACGAGCCGGTCCTCCGCCTGCTTGGCGAGCAGGGTGGCCGCGGCAACGCCGCTCTTCTTGAGCGCCGCACAGGTCGCGGAATCATTGTTCAGAGAAAATGTGAATTTGGGAGGACGGGACGAGGTGACCTGGTGCAGGGAGTTGATGATGCAGCCGAAATTTTTGCCGCCCTCTGCGGTGGACAGCAGCGCGAGGCTGTAGTCCAGCTTTTTATATGCAGCGTTGTTCATAAAACCGTTCCTTTCTTGTCAATACTCATTAATGAAAATAAATATCAATTACAAACTTATACTATCACAATTGACAGGAAAAAGCTATATTATTTTCCACAAAAAAGAAGGAATATTTTTGTGCTTTTAGAACAGGTTTTTCAGGTTCGGCTGTTCCAGATCGGGCAGGTGGCGGAGCTGAGCGAGCAGCTCGGTTCGGTCGAGCAGAAGGTCGTCCGTTATCTGCTCCTTCTGGGCAGCGCGCACACGGGCAAACAGGCGGTTAACCTCGTCCAGCTCTTCGTGCAGGAGCAGGGAGCCGAGTAAGGTCTGCGCGGCCGACCATTTTTCGTAGGCCTGTTCCAGCCGGCCGCTTTCCATATCCTGAACAATGGCGTCCACCGTGGCTTCGACCGTCCGACTGCTCCACAAGCTGCCCCAGCCCAACAGGGCCAAAAGGGAGAGGGCAAGAAAAAGCCGCTGCATATCAAGCTTCCCCCTTTCGTTGAATAAAGGAATTGCCGCAGTCGTCCAGCGTCATCAGGAAGACCTCGGATAAGGCGATGCTTTGGTTTTTCAGCCGGTTTTCGATATCCCGTGCGTCAAGGCGGAGAAGCTGGAGCGAGCGGGCGACCAGCTTGCCGTCCGACACCACAACGAGCGGCAGGCCGGTGTCCTTGGGGGTCAGGCCGAGCATTTCCGCCGTGACCGGCTGCTGCGGCTGCTTGAGGATGACGGTCAGCGTGCCGTCCGGCTCGATCACGCCGTATTTGACGTCCGAGACCGATGCTACATTCTGCTTACGCAGGGTTTCGATGATTTCGTCCGTGGTCAGCCGCATCTGGCGCAGCTTTTTGACATCGAGCAGCCCGCCGCGGATGATGATTGCCGGCTGCCCGTTGAGCAGGCGCCGGAAAAGGCGGCTTTTCAGCGCGACATAGCTCACCAGAATCTCAAGCGCGACCAGCGTGGCGATCGGGACCAGTCCGGAAAACATGGGAATGCCGAGGTCCTGCATGGGAACCGCCGCCAGGTCGGAAACAAGAATGGTGACCACCAGCTCGGAGGGGTCGAGTTCGCCGATCTGCCGTTTGCCCATGGCGCGCACGGCAATCACAACGGCAAAATAAAGGATCAGGGTACGCAACAGTGGCACAGCCATAACGCAGCCTCTTTTCTTGATGGATTCCGGTGTAGTATGGCCGCAAAAACGGGAGAATATTCCTGTGACAAGAATTTAACACAGTAAAATGCGAAAAGGTGTTGACATTTCCCGAAAGCGGTCTTATAATATGAATTACATTTTGAATATTGCAATAGGCGATGACCGGAAAAGTAGCGCCTGGAATCCAGCGAGAGAGCCGTCGGTTGGTGCGAGACGGTGGAGGAAAGGAAGCGCGAAAGTCCTCCGCGAGCAGAGCGCCTGAAAAGGGATGAAATAAGGCCCCGTGTAAGGTGTTCCGCATGATCCGCGTTAAAGGATCGGGTTGAGTGGTCGCGTTCGGCATTTTGGCGCGCGGCAAAAAGAGTGGTACCGCAGAGTGATAGTCTTTGTCTCTTTGAAGAGGCAGAGGCTTTTTTTATTTTTGCTTTAAGACAGGAAAGGAGGCGGATCCGCATGGTAAAGAACGGTTCGGAGATTTTGGTGGAGGTGCTCGTCGAGCAGGGAGTCGATACGATATTCGGCTATCCGGGCGGCGCGGTCCTCAATATCTATGATGCGCTTTACAAAAACAGCGACCGCATTCGACATATTTTAACGGCGCATGAGCAGGGCGCCGCACACGCGGCGGACGGCTACGCCCGCGCGACCGGCAGGGTAGGCGTATGCCTGGCGACAAGCGGCCCGGGCGCGACCAATCTGGTGACCGGCATCGCCACGGCTTACATGGATTCCATCCCGATGGTCGCCATCACCGGCAACGTCGGCACCAGCCTGATCGGACGCGATTCGTTCCAGGAGGTATACATCGCCGGCATCACCATGCCGATCACCAAGCACAATTTTGTGGTGCGCCATGTGGAGGAGCTGGCGGACACGATCCGCAGCGCGTTCCGCATCGCGGCGTCCGGCCGGCCGGGACCGGTGCTGATCGACATTCCCAAGGATGTGACCAGCGCCACCTGCGACTATGTTTCGGGCGAAAAGGTAGAGGTGCATGAAACCTATGAGGTGACCGAAGAGCAGTTCCAGACGGTTGCCGACATGATCGCGCAGGCCGAACGGCCGATGATCTATTACGGCGGCGGCGTGGAGACCGCAAACGCGGGGGCGGCCCTGCTGGAGCTGATGAAAAAAGCGGATATCCCGTCCGCTCACACCATCATGGCGATCGGCTGTATTCCGGATACCGAGCCGCTCAGCCTGGGGCTGGTCGGCATGCACGGCACGGTTTCGGCCGCGTGGGCGGTCGAGCGGTGCGACCTGCTGCTGTGCATCGGCGCGCGCTTTTCCGACCGCGTGGCGACCAATCCGTCGCGCTTTGCACCGAAGGCAAAGGTCGTGCATATCGATATCGACGCTGCCGAGATCAACAAAAACATCGGCGTGGATTACGCTGTGGTCAGCGACGCGGAGAATTTCCTCGAAAAGCTGCTGCCCTATGTGCAGAAAGCCGACCACGGCGCATGGCGCGCGCAGATTGCCGAATGGCAGAGGACGCTCGATTATGTACCGCAGGACGACGACAGTGTCATCCACCCACACCAGTTGCTGCGGACGATTTACGAGATGGCGGGGGACGATGTGATCGTCGCCACCGATGTCGGCCAGCACCAGCTTTGGTCCGCACAGTATAACTGCTGCAAAAAAATCCGGCATTTTCTCACGTCAGGCGGGCTTGGCACGATGGGCTTCGGCTACGGCGCTGCGATGGGGGCGCAGGTTGCGTTTCCAGATAAGCCGGTTATCCATATCACCGGCGACGGTTCGTTCCATATGAACCTGAACGAGCTGTGTACATCGGTTACCTATAACCTGCCGGTCATCACGGTTATCATGAATAATAATGTGCTGGGCAATGTCCGCCAGTGGCAGACCATGTTTTATGAAAAGCGTTATTCCCAGACCAACCTGTACCGCAAGACGGATTACATCAAGTTGGCGGAAGCGTTTGGTGGCCGCGGTTTCCGCGCCACCAACATCGCCGAGCTGCGCGCGGCGCTGGGCGACGCGCTGCAGCGCACCGGTCCGGTGCTGATCGACTGCCAGATCGACAAGGACGAACGCGTCCTGCCCATGATACCGGCGGGCGGCACGGTCGACGATATCGTGGCGGACTGAGAAAAGGAGAGGACAGCATGCAAAAATATATCCTTTCTGTGACCGTGCAGAATAACGCGGGCGTTCTGGCCCGTGTGTCCAGCCTGTTCGGCCGGCGCGGCTACAACATTGATTCCCTTACCGTGTCCGCGACGACCGACCCCAAGGTTTCCCGCATGTCGATCATCGTGCAGGGCGACGAACCGATTCTGGAGCAGATCATGAAGCAGCTTTCCAAGCTGGAGGAGGTCATCTGCGTCGACCATCTGCAGGAGGAGGACTCCTGCTGTAGCGAGCTGGTGTTCGTCAAGCTGAAGGCCGAGGCGGGCGATGTGCGCGACGCTATCCGGCAGCTTTGCGAGCTGTACGGCGCCGCTATTATCGAATCCACCGAGCGCGCCCTGATTGTTGAGCTTTCCGAGGTACCCAGCCGCATCGACGCGTTCCTGGATGTAATCTCCAACTTCGAGGTGCTGGAGATGAGCCGTTCGGGCGTAACGGCAATCGAAAAATAGTTGAGGGCAGTCTCCCTTTTCTATATGCGCGCCGCAGGCGTAAAATCAATTCGTTTTCCTGATTCATTTTATATAAACTTAGGAGGAAACAAAAATGGTAAAGATGTATTATGATTCGGACTGCAACCTGTCCCTGCTTGACGGCAAGACCGTTGCCATCATCGGCTTTGGCTCCCAGGGTCATGCCCATGCCGAGAACCTGCATGATTCCGGCGTGAACGTCGTCGTCGGCCTGCGTCCGGGCTCCAAGCACGAAGCAAAGGCGAAGGCTGCCGGCCTGACCGTTATGACGCCGGCCGAGGCTGCTGCGGCGGGCGATATCATCATGATGCTCGTTCCGGACGAGAAGCAGGCGGATATCTATAAGGAAGTGATCGAACCCAACCTCAAGCCGGGCAACGTGCTTGCTTTCGCGCACGGCTTCAACATCCATTTCAAGCAGATCGTGCCGCCGGCAGATGTTGACGTAATCATGATCGCGCCGAAGGGTCCCGGCCATACGGTCCGCCGTACCTATGTGGAAGGTTCGGGCGTTCCGGATCTGGTCTGCGTACATCAGGATGCTTCCGGCAAGGCAATGGACATTGCGCTGGCGTATGCCTGCGGCATCGGCGGCGGCCGCGCGGGCATTCTGGAGTCCACGTTCCGTGCTGAGACCGAGACCGACCTGTTCGGTGAGCAGGCCGTGCTCTGCGGCGGCGTCTGCGAGCTGATGAAGGCCGGTTTCGAGACACTGGTCGAGGCGGGCTACGCGCCGGAGAACGCGTATTTCGAGTGCGTACACGAGATGAAGCTGATCGTCGATCTGATCAACGAGGGCGGCTTTGCCAAGATGCGCTACTCGATCTCCGACACTGCGGAATACGGCGATTACCGTACCGGCAAGCGCATCATCACCGAGGAGACCCGCAAGGAGATGAAGAAGATCCTGCGCGAGATTCAGGACGGCACCTTCGCTTCCGAGTGGATTCAGGAGAACCGCGCGGGCGGCCGCGCCCGTTTCCTGGCGAGCCGTCAGGTCGAGGCGGAGAGCCAGCTGGAGGAGACCGGCAAGCAGCTCCGCAGCATGATGAGCTGGCTGAAGAAGTAAAAACTTTGTTTTCGTTTGAAACCACAGTTTCAAGCAAGAGGACGTGCCGCGCGGGGCGCGGACACGTCCGAGGCTGCGAAAAGTTCCAACAAAGCGAAGCTTTTTACAGCTCTTGTGTAAAAAGTCAGGCATTGTTTTTCTGTTACATGCGCGCCGAGGGCGCGTGAAAAGCTGAATGCGCACAGGCGGGCGGGCTTCCGCCCGCCTGTGTTGCAAAAAGGAGGAAGCCCCCATGTCCAAAAGAAGCGACAACATCACCGCGGGTGCAGAGCGTATGCCAAACCGTTCGCTGCTACGCGCCTGCGGCCTGACCGAAGAGGAGATGAACAAGCCGATCATCGGCATTGTTTCCGCATACAGCGAAATCATCCCCGGCCATATCAATCTTGACAAAATCGCGGATGCCGCCAAGGCGGGCGTCCGTATCGCGGGTGGCACACCTGTACTCGTTCCGGCGATCGGCGTGTGCGATGGTATTGCGATGGGCCACATCGGCATGAAGTATTCGCTACCCAGCCGCGAGCTGATCGCGGACAGCGTGGAGACGTTGGCGCAGGCGCACCAGTTCGACGCGCTCGTGCTGATCCCCAACTGCGACAAGATCGTACCCGGTATGCTGATGGCCGCGGCGCGGCTCAATATCCCGTCTATCATTGTATCCGGCGGGCCGATGCTCGCCGGCCATTACAACGGGGAGGAGATTTCACTCTCCAAGACCTTTGAAACGGTCGGCGCGTACAAGGCCGGCCTGATCGACGACGAAAAGCTCATGGAATGCGAGTGCGGCTCATGCCCGGGCTGCGGCTCATGCTCGGGCATGTACACGGCCAACTCGATGAACTGCCTGTCCGAAGCCATCGGCATGGCGCTGCCCGGCAACGGTACCATCCCAGCTGTGCATGCGGCGCGCATCCATCTGGCCAAGCACGCCGGCATGCAGGTCATGGAGCTGCTGCGCCGTGACATCAAGCCGCGCGACATCCTGACGCCGGCGGCGTTCCGCAATGCGCTGACCTGTGAAATGGCGATCGGCTGCTCGACCAACTCGGTGCTGCACCTGCTCGCGCTGGCGAACGAGGCGGGCGTGCCGCTCGACCTGGCCACGCTCAATGAGCTGTCCGCCAAGGTGCCGAACATCTGCCACCTTGCGCCCGCAGGCCCGCACCACATCGAGGAGCTGTATATGGCGGGCGGTGTGCCGGCTATCATGAAAGAGCTGACCAAACGCGGCCTGCTCGACCTGTCGCTCATCACCGCGACCGGCAGGACAGTGGGTGAGAACCTCGAGGGCGTCGTGAACAAGAACCCCGAGGTCGTGCGTCCGCTGGAAAGCCCGTATTCCGAAACCGGCGGTATTGCCGTTTTGTGGGGCAATATTGCCAAAAATGGCTGCGTGGTCAAGCGCTCCGCAGTCGCGCCCGAGATGATGGTGCATGAAGGCCCTGCGCGCGTGTTCGATTCCGAGGACGATGCGATCCAGGCCATTTACGCGGGTAAGATCCAAAAGGGCGATGTGGTCGTTATCCGCTACGAAGGCCCGAAGGGCGGCCCCGGCATGCGCGAGATGCTCAATCCGACCTCTGCGCTGGCGGGCATGCAGCTTGACAGGGACTGCGCGCTGATTACGGACGGCCGCTTCTCCGGCGCGTCCCGCGGCGCGTCCATCGGTCATGTGTCGCCGGAAGCGGCGGCGGGCGGAGAGATCGCGCTCATTCAGGAGGGCGATACCATCGCCATCGACATTCCGAACAGCAAGGTCAACGTCAAGGTATCCGATGAGGAGCTGGAAGCGCGCCGTGCGAAGTTCGTCCCGCGCGAGCCGAACATCAAGTCCGGCTGGCTCTACCGCTACTCCCGCATGGTCAGCTCCGCCGACCAGGGCGCGGTGCTGCGATAACAGGAAAAGCCCCGAAACCGGTGGTTTCGGGGCTTTTATTGTGTTATTTTTTCGGCGGGGCGGGATTGTTGGTGCGGCCCACGATATAATCGATGGAGGTATTGTAAAAATCGGCTAATGCGATCAAAGCATCAATTGGGATGCGATGTGCTCCGCTTTCATAGCCGCTGTATGTCGTTTGCTTAATATGCAGGATTTCGGCAACCTGTGTTTGTGTAAGATTATTGTCCTCGCGTAAATCGCGCAAGTGTTGAAAAATCATATCATCACCTCAAAGTTATTATATATTAACGAGAAACTCGGTATTGACTTTTAACGAGAATCTCGGTAATATAAGCGTAAGAGGTGATACATATGGAATCCATAACAACGCTGCTGTACGATGCGGTTATAAGCGGTCTTAACTATCACGAAACCGAGGTCGAGGACCGCGTTTACCGTCAGGTAGACCGCTGGGCGGAAAAGGGCGGACGGAAGAAAAAGCAGTTTCAGAACGACCTGATGGCGCTTTTGACACAGTATCAGGAGCAGAGCTTTGCCCTTGGCCTGAAATGCGGCCTTTTACTCGCCGAGGAGCAGCTTTTCCGGTAAACCTTGTGGGGGGCGTATAAATCTGGTATAATGGAAGCAGACCAAAAAAAGGACGGTATGATAATATGCTGACAGCTTCCAAAAAGGAATTTATCGAATTCATGATGAGCGCGGACGTGCTTCGCTTCGGTGACTTTACCACCAAGTCCGGCCGCAAAACGCCGTATTTCGTCAACACCGGCAACTATAAGACAGGGCTGCAGAACTCCCGCCTGGGCGAGTTTTACGCGGCGCTCGTCAAGGAGACGGTCGGCGGCGATTTCGACGCGATGTTCGGCCCTGCGTACAAGGGCATCCCGCTGGCGACCTCGGTTTCCGGCGCGCTTGCCCGCAATTACGGGATTGATAAGCCCTTTTTCTTCAACCGCAAGGAGGCAAAGGACCACGGCGAGGGCGGCAGCATCGTCGGCTACAAGCCGCAAGACGGGGACCGCGTCATTATCATTGAGGACGTAATTACCGCAGGCACCGCGATCCGCGAAACCATGCCGGTGCTGAAAGGCTGCGCGGATGTGAAGGTGACCGATATGTTCATTTCGGTCAACCGCTGCGAGATCGGCACGACCCCGGGCAAGACCGCGGTCATGGAAGTTGGCGAGGAGTTCGGCATCAAGGTGCATGCGCTCGTCACGGTGCAGGATATCCGCGAATATCTGGCGGATAAGGAGGAATACGCGCACCTGCTGCCGCTGATGGACGCATATATGGCGCAGTATTGTGTATTCTAAATCCATGGGATTGGAAGCGGAACAAAACAGAAAATATCTGCCCTGGATCTATCTGGGCGTGTTCCTGCTGGTGACTGTCGGCTGCTATGCGGTGCTGCAGTACGTTGTGCCGATGGGGGACGACCTGTTTTACGGCCGGTGGGGCAGGCTGGGCGCGGGGGAGCTTCTGGCGCGCATCGCGCAGCATTACCAGACGGCCAACGGGCGCAACCTTGTTCACCTGCTGGACGCGGTCCTGCTGGGTTCGGACGGGCGCGTCGTGTTTGCGCGGGTGTTTATCGCGGCCCTGCTCGGCACGATCGCGCTCAACCTGACGCGGCTCGCGGCGGACGGCTGGAGGCAGGCGGTTGCCGCCGCGGTGCTGTGCGCGTGCGGCATCTTCCTGCTGCCCGCTGTGCTGACAAGGCAGAGCGTGTACTGGATTACCGGCGCGATGAACTATGTCCTGCCGCTGGCGCTCTTCCTGGAATACTGGGTGCTGTTGCGCGATGCGCTTTCCGGCAGGAGGGGATGGCTGCCGGCGGCGGTGTTCGGGGCGCTCGCGGGTCTGACGGTCGAGCAGGCCAGCATGATGACGGTCGGGCTGACCGTGCTGCTGGTTGGGGAGCATTGGGCCGTCCGCAGGCAGGGGTTCCCGAAAAAGGCGCTGTGGCCGCTGCTGCTTTCGGCCGCGGGCGCGGCGAGCATTCTGCTCGCCCCGTCGGTCGCCTACCGCGCGTCTATCACGCCGCCGCCGGTTGAGGGCGGCACGCTGGCTGTGGTGAAGTATAACGTCCTGCAGCTGCGGCAGACCTTTCTGTTTGGGGATACGCTTTTCCCCATCCACTTCCTGACGCTCACCGCGATACCGCTGTGGCTGCTGCTGCGCGCGGTGCGCCGCCGGAGCGTGCCGGACGGTGTGTTCGCCGTGCTGTCGGTCATTTCGTTTTCCGCGTGGTTCTGGCTGCCGGAGCAGGTGCCGGAGCTGCTGCGCAACAGCCCCGAGGTGCCTGTCCGCGTCGCGGCCTACGCGCTGGCGGTGCTGGGCGGCTATCTGCTGTGCGCGTTCTATATTTCCGTCCGCTCCGCGATGGAAAGGGAGTGGACGCCGCTGTTCGCCCTGATTTTGGGGGTCGGTTCGCAGGTGATGATGCTGGTGTCACCCACGATCGGGCCGCGCACCATGCTGTGCGGCGCGGTGATGCTTTTGCTGTTTACCGTCTGCCTGATGCGGGAAGCGCCGTATCTGTACCTGCTGGGCGCGGGCTCGATCCTTGCCTGGCACTGGGGACAGGCGTGGGCGGCGGCTGTTGTGGCCGCGGCCGCGCTGCTGTGGCTGCTGTGCCGGTATCTTCCCGCGCGGGCCGTATGCGCGGCGCTGTGCTGTGTGCCTTTGCTGTTCTGTGCGTGGACGACGCTCAAGGACCAGTATGACGGGTATCGGGCAAACGCCGCGGTCGATGCGGCGAACCGCCTTGCGATTGCCGCCTATGATGGCAGCGATCACCTGACGCAGCATCGGTTTGCGAACGACCTGTACGGCTGGGCCATGCCGTATCACAACGATTACTATGACGCGTATTATAAAGAATATTACGGCCTGCCGCGCGAGGTAGAGCTGATATGGGAATAACGCAAAACGGACTGCCCCAAAAGGGCAGTCCGTTTTCTGTGCGCAGATGGGAATTATAAAGACTGCAGGAATTTCCGCATGCGGAAGCAGGCCTCGCGCAGATGGTTCATGGAATAGGAATAGGAGATGCGAACATGCCCCTCGCCGCTTTTGCCGAACGCGCTGCCGGGTACAACGGCGACCTGCTGCTCATGAAGCAGACGTTCGCAGAAAGCCTCGGAAGAGAGGCCGGTCGAGGCGATGGAGGGGAACATATAGAACGCCCCCTGCGGCTCAAAGCACGTCAGCCCCATCGAGCGCAGCTCGCCCAGCAGGTAGCGGCGGCGGATGTCATACTGTGTGCGCATGCGTTCGATATCGTCCTCGCCGGTCCGGATGGCTTCGATGCCGGCGAACTGCGCCGTGGTCGGCGCGGACATGATGCCGAACTGATGGATTTTGCAGATGTGCCGCATCAACTCCTTGGGACCCATGGCCCAGCCAAGGCGCCAGCCGGTCATCGCGTAGGATTTGGAGAAGCCGTCCACGACGATGGTGCGCTCGCGCATCCCGTCCAGCTCGGCAAAGCAGACGTGCGGCGCGGCGCCGTAGGTCAGGCTGCAGTAAATTTCGTCCGAAATGACAATGATATTGGTGTCGCGCAGCACGGCGGCGATGGCCTCCAGCTCGTCCCGCGTCATGATCGCGCCGGTCGGATTGTTGGGATACGGCAGGATCAGCAGCTTGGTGCGCGGCGTGATCGCCGCGCGCAGGCGGTCGGGCGTCAGCTTGAACTGGTCCTCCGCCAGCGTCGGCAGGGGGACAGGGGTGCCGCCCGCCATCTGGGTCAGCGGGGTATAGCAGACGAAGCTGGGCTCGGGGATGAGCACCTCGTCGCCGGGGTTGACCAGCGCGCGGATGGCGTTATCAATCGCCTCCGAACCGCCGACCGTAACGAGGATCTCCTTGTCCGCGTCATAGCAGAGCTGGTATTTGCGGCGGGCCAGCCCCGCGATCTGGCTGCGCAGCTCGGCAAGGCCCCAGTTGGAGGTGTAGAACGTCTGTCCTTTTTCCAGGGACTGAATGCCCGCGCGGCGAATCTGCCACGGGGTCTCGAAATCCGGCTCTCCGACGCCGAGCGAGATCGCATCCGGCATGGCTGCCGCCGCGTCAAAAAAGCGGCGGATGCCGGATGGCTTTACGATCTTGACACGGTCGGAGAGCAGCTGCTCGTAATCTACCATGCCATCATGACCTCTCTTTTATCGCGATCGGAGGGGTCGAATTCCACACCGTAGTCCTTGTATTTTTTGAGGATGAAATGCGTGCCGGTGGACAGGACGTTTTCCATCGGCGCGAGCTGCTCGGAGACAAAGCGCGCGACCTCGCGCATGGTGCGGTCCTTGATGATGACCGTCAGATCGAAGCCGCCCGACATCAGGTAAACGCTTTCCACCTGATGATGGGAATAGATCTGGCGGGCGATCTCGTCGAAGCCCATGCCTTTTTCCGGCGTGATTTTGACCTCGATCAATGCGGTGACGCTTTCCTTGGAGGTCTTGTCCCAGTCGATAACGGTTTTATAACCAAGGATGGTATCGTTTTTTTCAAAGGTGCGGACCGCTTCGACGACCTCTGCTTCGGTCGCGCCTGTCATGGCGGCAAGCTGCGCCGGCGTCAGGCGTGCGTCCTGGCTGAGCAGATCCAGCAATTTTTCAGGGTTTTCCATGATAACGCCCTCCTGTTTCAGATAAAGATTGGGTTTATTATAGCACCAATCCGGCGGCTTGTCCACTGTGCGTACACAGCCCTGGACGGGAAAGCCGGACAGACGGCCGGAATAGGAAGGGGAGCGGCGGGTCAGGGCAAGACGGACGGCGCCGCCTGCTGCAGACTACAATATTTTGCGGCATGCGCGGGATAAGTCTGCAAAATACTGTTGCGGAAACCGGTAAAACGCGGTACAATGATAAGCAGAAAGGTGGTACCCTTTTCCATGGCATTCACAGGCTTTCCTGCAGCGGGCATCGACCTGCTGCAGCTCAACCGTCTGCAAAACAGCAGAGAATTTTATGAATCGCATAAAGAAGAGATCAAACGGCTGGCGATCCAGCCATTTCATGAATTGATCGCGGAGATGACCCCAGCCATGCTGGAGATCGACCCGCTGTTTGTGGTCACGCCCTCGCGCATGGTATCGCGTGTACGGCGCGATACCCGCTATACCAAGGATAAGACGCTTTACCGCGCGAATATGTGGATGTTTTTTCGCCGTCCGCGTCGGGAGCATGAGTCCGTGCCGTGCTATTATTTCGAGATCCGTCCGGAGTTCTGGGGCTTTGGCTGCTGGGGCGCCTGGGGGAAGGGCGAGATGGAGGCGCTGCGCGAGATGATCCTGAAAGAGGATAAGCTGTTTCTGGAGGCGTATGAGGCGGTCCGCGCCTGCCCACAGGTGCGGCTGGATGGGGAGCTGTATAAGCGTCCGAAATTTCCGGATGCAAAGCCCGCCTACCAGACCTGGCTCAACCGGAAGGAGATCGGCGTGGACTTTCGGGAAACAAACGACTTCTCTCCCGTGCTGGACGGGTCGTTCGTCGGGCCGATGGTGGATACCATGCGCCGGCTCGCGCCGCTGTACCGTTTCCTGCTCGCCGCAAAGGAAAGAGCGGGCGCTGCGCCGCGGGAGGCGCTCGAATGAGGTATGTTGCGCTCGATTTTGAAACAGGAAACGCCTCTCCGCTCAGCGCCTGTGCGCTTGGCGTGGCGGTGTTTGAGGATCGCAGCCTGATCCGCGAGCAGGTATCGCTTATCAAGCCGCCCGCCTGCGTCGGAAAGTTCCACTGGGGCAATGTCAGGGTCAACCATATCAAGGAACGCATGGTGGCGGACGCGCCGGCGTTCGATATGGTTTGGAACACCGTGGCGCGGGAGGCGGAGGGCAGCGTTCTGGTCTGCCACAACGCGATGTTTGATACGGCGGTGCTGTGCGCATGCCTGAGCCATTACCAGCTGCCGGTGCCGGAGTGCCGCTATATCTGTACGGTAAAGGTGGCCCGACGCGTATGGCCGGCGCTGGAAAATCATAAACTGGATACGGTATCCGCAGCGCTCGGCATTGAGCTGAATCATCACGAGGCAGGCTCGGATGCACGGGCGGCCGGCTGGATTCTGCAGGCGGCGCTGCAGGAAACAGGGAGCGAGGACGCGGATGCGCTCGCGGCGAAGATCGGGATGCGGCTGGGACGGATCTCGTCCATGGGGACGACGCCCTGCAGCATCGCAAAGGATATACGAATCGAAAATACGGTGTGACCGGTTTCACATATTTGTTAAAAGGAGAGAAAAGCTATGAAAAATTATCTGGATTCCATCGACCGTGAGGCGCTGCGCAGCCGCGCGAATCAGGTGCTCGGTTATGCGAACGACGCGCGCGACTGTGCGGCCCGCTGGACGGACCATGCGGTGTCCAAGGCGCAGGGGTTCTCGATGTTTGATTTCGCGGTGTTCAAGATCTGCATGCTGTCGTTCGGGCTGTGGCTCGGCGCCTGCTTTGCAAAGTTTTTCAAAAAGTTTCGGGGCATCCTGTTCGTTGCGTTTGCCGCGACCTGGATGTACCTGTTCTGGCGCATTTTCTTTGACGACGAAGAATAACCCGCGGCCGGAAGGATAGGAGAGGAGCGTGTCCGTGCAGGAACCAACAGAACAACATAGGACGGAAGCGCAGAATCAGCCCCACTATTTCCAGTGGGGCTTGACGGCGTTCTGCGTGATCGTTGCCAGTGTGCTTGTCTTTTATTTTCTGGGCTGGCTGCCGATCATCTGGCGCATGATCAAAAAGCTGCTCGGCATTCTGAGCCCGTTTATCTACGGCTTTGTCATGGCATACCTTCTGATGCCGGTATTCAACGGCCTGTACCGCGTGCTGCAGCCTAAGCTGGCGCAGCGGATGAAGCGGGGGACACAGATCGCCAAGGGGCTTTGCAGCATCCTGTCCCTGATGATCGGCCTTGCGGTCGTGGGCGTGCTGCTGTGGATGGTGCTGCCGCAGCTGATCGTAAGCGTGTTTTCCCTGCTGGAATCCATGGATACCTATCTGGACGAGATATCGACCTGGGTCGCGTCGCTGCTGAAGGACAATCCGGTGATCGAGCGGAATTTCCTGCAGTTGTATGAGCAGTTCTCCACACAGGTCGTCGACTGGGTGCAGAACAGCGCGCTGCCGCAGCTGGTCGCGCTGATGACCGGCGTTGTAACGACGGTTTCCGTCCTGTTCGACCTGCTGATCGGCATTATCATCGCGCTTTATATCCTCAACAGCAAGGATACCTTTTGCGCGCAGGCCAAAAAGACGCTGTACAGCCTGTTTTCCATCCAGCGCGCCAACCGCATCATCAAGCGTGTTGCCTATATCCACCGCGTATTCGGCGGATTCATCACCGGCAAGCTGATCGATTCGCTCATCATCGGCCTGCTGTGCTTTGCCGGACTGCGCATCCTGATGGGCTTCGGGCTGATGACGATGGACCAGTCGTATGCGCTTCTGATTTCGGTCATTATCGGCGTGACCAATATCATCCCGTTTTTTGGCCCGTTTATCGGGGCGGTGCCGAGCACCATCCTGATTATGGTCATCAGTCCGGTGCAGGCGGTATATTTTGTGCTGTTCATCCTGGCGCTTCAGCAGTTTGACGGGAATATCCTGGGGCCGAAAATACTGGGCAATTCCACTGGCCTGTCGAGCTTCTGGGTCATGTTTGCGATCCTCGTGTTCGGCGGCGTGTTCGGCTTTGTGGGGATGGCGGTCGGCGTGCCGCTGTTCGCCGTACTGTATACGATGGCGACCGAGGCGGTCAATAACCTGTTGCGAAAACGCGGCCTTTCGGTGGACACCAATGCTTACCGCGGGCCAAAACGTCTCGATCCGGAAACGCGGGCGTTTGTCGAGATCAGGGAGGAGGCCCCACCGGTCAGTGCAAAGGAGCGGCGGGAAGCCGCACAGAAGGCGCGTGCGCAGGCGCAAAAGGAAAACGAAAAGGACTGACCGGCTGGTCAGTCCTTTTTGCTTGGTGTTTGCCGTGCGGCGTCGGGTTATTTCAGGCCGGCGGTGATGATCGCCATTTGATAGACCTCATCCGCGTTGCAGCCGCGGGACAGATCGTTAATCGGCGCGTTCAGGCCCTGCAGGATCGGACCGTAGGCCTCGAAGCCGCCCAGACGCTGGGCGATTTTGTAGCCGATGTTGCCCGCGTTGATATCGGGGAAAATAAAGGTGTTGGCCTGGCCGGCAACCGGAGAGCCTTTGCACTTGGTCGCCGCAACGACAGGGGAGAACGCAGCGTCGAACTGCAGCTCGCCGTCTACCGCGAGATCGGGCGCGGCCGCTTTCGTCTTTTCGGTTGCATTCTTCATCATGTCAACCGTTTCGCCCTTGCCGGAGCCTTTGGTCGAGTAGGACAGCATGGCCACCTTGGGGTCGATGCCGAACGCCTTGGCGGTTTTTGCGGTTTCAATGGCGATTTCCACCAGCTCGTCCTCGTTCGGATTGATATTGATCGCACAGTCGCCCATCGCGTACAGCTCGTCGCCGCCATCCTTACCGTCGCGGCGCAGGATGAAGCAGGAGGATACGATCTTGTTGCCCGGCTTGGTCTTGATGATCTGCAGCGCGGGGCGGACGGTGTCCGCGGTCGAATATGTAGCGCCGCCGAGCAGGGCGTCCGCCTTGCCCAGCTTGACCAGCATGGTGCCGAAATAATTGCCCTTGGAAAGCGCTGCGCGGCACTGTTCCTCGGTCATCTTGCCCTTGCGCAGCTCGACCATCTTGGCGACCATCGCGTCCATTTCCGGATAAGCCGCGGGGTCGATGATTTCCATGCCCTCGATGTCAAAACCGCCCGCGGCAGCGGCGGACTTGACTTCGTCCACATTGCCGACCAGGATGGAATCCAGCAGGCCGTCTTTCTTCAGGCGGGAGGCGGCTTCCAGAATGCGGGGGTCCGGCCCCTCGGTGAATACGATTTTACGCTTGTCGGCCTTGAGCGTGGCAATCAGATTTTCAAACATGATGCATTCTCCTCTAAATTTTTGTTCGTCTGTCAAACAGTTCCGATACCCCATTATACACCCAATGCTGATACTTCCACAAGTGTTATTTTGAGTATATTTTGGTTGCTTTGTGGAACGGTTTGGAAGAGCGTCCGAACGGTTGCAAAAGGGGAAACCTGGGCAGAATAAAGGGGAAAGGAGGTGGTCCGCATGCGCGTGGTGCGTTATTTGAACGGGAAGCGGCTGCACGGCGTGCTGCCGCCGCTGCTGCTTGACCAGGAGGGGGTCGGCATGCTGCTGCGCGAGGCGCGCTTCCGGCAGGAACTTCCGTTGCCGGAGCCGCCGCCCTCTGCTATACTGGAAGCGGAGGAACGCGGTCTTGGAAAGGATATTTCATGAAACACACCGCATTATATCTGCGCGTATCGACCGAAGCGCAGGCGGATGAAGGATACTCGCTCGCGGCGCAGGCCGAAAAGCTGGAGGCGTACTGCCGGATGAAGGGGATCACCCGCTTCCGGCGGTATGTGGACGGCGGTTTTTCCGGCTCCAACCTGACACGGCCGGCCGTTACCGAACTGGTGGAGGAAATCCGCGCCGGCGCGGTCGAGCGCGTCGTTGTCTACAAGCTCGACCGCCTGAGCCGAAGCCAGAAAGACACGCTTTACCTGATCGAGGACGTTTTTCTGCCGCATGGAGTGGATTTTGTATCGATCAATGAAAATATCGATACCGGCAGCCCGTATGGGCGCGCGATGATCGGTATTCTGTCCGCATTTGCCCAGCTCGAACGCGAGAACATCTTTCTGCGCACCCGCATGGGCATGGTCGAGCGCGTCAAGCAGGGGTTTTGGCCGGGCGGCGGCAAAATACCGTTTGGATATGATTACGACGCGGGGAAGGGCATCCTGGTCCCCAACGGCGATGCGGATACCGTGCGCGAGATCTACGCGCGGTATCTGGAGGGCCAGTCGGCCGGACGCATCGCGCGCGAGCTGGGGCTGAAATACGAGCATCTGGTGCGGCAGATATTGGATCGGGAGAGCAACACGGGCGTGATCGTCTATAAAGGCGAGCGCTACGCGGGGCGGCATGAGCCGCTGATTGACCGCGAAACCTTTGCGCGCGCACAGCGCCGGCTGCACCGTCCCAACCGGCCGCGCGCCGCGGGGGCGGGAAAGCTGCTGGCCGGCCTGCTGGTCTGCGGACACTGCGGCGCCAAAATGCGCTATCAGAAATGGGGCAACGCGGGGGATAAGCTGGTCTGTTACTCGCGGGATAAGTCCAAGCCTCATCTGGTGCATGATGCCGCCTGTCCGAATCGGGGAGTGATGGCGCGCGAGGTGGAGGCGATCGTCATACGCGATCTGGCGAGGCTGTCCGCGCAGCCGTCGGCACCGCGCCAACGGCAGGGGGATGCGGCGGAGTGCCGCCGGACGCTGGAGCGGGTCCAGCGCAAGCTGCGCCGCCTGTACGAACTGTATGCCGACGCGGAAGACGATACGCTGCGCGAATCGATCGAGCGCGTCAAAAAAGAGCGGGAACGGGCCGAGCAGGCGCTTTCCGCCGCGCAGCGGCAGGAACAGCGGCAGGAGGATGAGGAAGCGCGGCGGGCGTTATATACCATCGGCGCCTGTTGGGACAGCCTGGCCGGTGAGGAGCGGCAGGCGTTGATACGCGCCTGCGTAGAAAAAATCGTGTTGCAAAACGGCAAGGCCGAAATATATTATGCCATTGAGGGCGTCAGCGGATACGAAACGGCAGCGGGATAGCTGTTTTCTCCTTTGTACGTTCATGCCGATGATTATTGGGGAAATCCGGCGCTACCTGCGGGACAACAGCGCGCTGCGGGTATCCCGCAGCCTTCGGGATACCGCCTATAAGGCGCTGCAGGCCAAGGAAGCCTTCATGCGCGAGCACCAGCGCGAGCCGGATATAGTGGAGCTGGCCAAGGCGATGGACGTACCCAAGGAGGAGGTTGTATTCGCGCTTGACGCGATCCTTGATCCGGTATCCCTGTTTGAGCCGGTTTTTCATGACGGTGCGGACACGGTATGCGTGATGGACCAGGTGGGAGACAATAAAAATACCGATGAGAACTGGCTCGCCCGCATTGCGCTGCGCGAAGCGATCGACAGCCTGAGCGAGCGGGAGAAACGCATCATCCGGCTGCGCTTTTTCGAGGGGCGGACGCAGATGGAGGTGGCGGAGGAAATCCACATCTCGCAGGCGCAGGTATCCCGTCTGGAAAAGGGGGCGCTCGACCACATTCGGAAACAGATATAGCAAAACCGATGGGGAGACGCGCCGCGGTTCCAAAGCGGCGTCCGGCAGGAAAAGAACACGGCACAGCTTTAAGCTGTGCCGTGTTTTCCATGACAGATGCGCAGGTAGCTATCGGGTATCGGAAGCGCTGTTGATCGGTGTGGCGCTCAGCATGACGCGGGACGAGGGGATGCCCTGCCTCGACATATAGGCGGAAAGCGAGCGCACGGTCTGCGCTGTGGAGGCGCTGTGATGCAGGCGGACCACGACGGTCGCGGTCGTTGAGACAAAGTTCTGGGCGGTGGTGGCGTATGCCCTTGCCGCGGACTGGGTGGCGTCCCCGCTGTCAAAGGTGGAGTCCCACAGCCGGTAGCCGGCGCCGATCAGTGCGTCGCGCTGTGCCTGCGTCAATTTGGCGCAGCCCGTATCGTTGGAAACGATGCGCGTGGATACGCCGGTGAGCAGCGTCAGACGCTCGTTTGCGGCGGTCAGGCTGGCAACCAGGTCGGCGGGCGCGGTCTGGGGGGAAACGTTCAGCAGCAGTGCGGGGGTATGCCCCTCCGCAACGATGCGGCGCACGGTGTCGTCCGTCCAGCTGGACGCATCCACGGGAAGGAAAAACGTCGCCAGGCGGCCGGCGTTGTGGAGCGCGTCCAGCACGGCGGGGGTGTTGGCGGTCGGCGCGCCATAGAAGGTCAGGTAAACCCGCGCGGGCTTCTGCGTCGGTTTTTCTTCAACCGGAGGGATGGGAGGCTCGGCCGGCTGCTCGGTCGTTTGGCCGCTGCCGCCCGATGGAGTGGACGGCGCGACGCCCTTGTATGTATTGATCGCGCTTTGGATCGAATCCGCATTGGAGGAGGTGAACGAGGAGTCGCTTTGCGCCGAACCGTCAGTCACGCGCAGCACGGTTTCGCCGGAAAAGGACAGCGTGGAATAGCTCAGGCCGAATTTGCCGCAGCACAGCTTGACCGGCACATAAACCGTTCCGTTCCGGTGGTACGCGGGGGGCGAATAGCTGTTCAGGTTCTGGTCGTATACATATCCCTCGTCGGGGGAGAAGCTAAGCGTTTCCCCGTTTGCGGAGAGACTCAGCACGCCGCCCTCCTGCGAAGCGGAAACGCCAAGCATGGTAAAGACGCTGTACGGCACATACAGCTCGCCGCCGAGACGCGCGGGCATGGTGCCGTCGTCAAGCGGCAGAAGCGTATCATTGACCGCGGTCAGCGTCAGCGCGCGGGCGGGGACGGGAAATGAAAACAGGACGAGCGCCGCGCACAGCAGTACACTGAGCAGCTTTTTCCATTTCTGTTTGATGCGCGGTCACCCCTTTCAGCAATTCATACGAACTTATTATATCAAAACACGGCGGGTTTGTCACCCTTTGTATCGAAAAACGCCTTGCTTTATCTTGGCAAAGTGCTATAATAAAAGAGAAAAACAAGAAAGAAAGAGTGAATCCACCATGCTGCAGATCAAAAAACAGCTCACAGCCAACAAAAAGTCCAAGCCGGATGAAAACAGCCTCGGCTTCGGCGTCTATTATACCGATCACATGCTGATTATCGATCACGATGAGGAGCAGGGCTGGCACGACGCGCGCATCGTACCGTATGAGCCGATTCAGATCGATCCTGCGGCCATGGTCCTGCATTACGCGATGGAGTCGTTCGAGGGCATGAAGGCCTACCGCACGCCCGATGGTTCGATCCAGCTGTTCCGGCCGGACAAAAACGCGCAGCGCATGATTAACACCAACCACCGCATGTGCCTGCCGAGCCTGCCGGTGGAGGATTTTGTGCAGGCGGTCAAGGAAATTGTTTCGGTTGAAAAGGACTGGGTGCCGCATGCGGAGGGTACCAGCCTGTATATCCGCCCGTTTGTGATTGCGACCGAGCCGCACCTTGGCGTGCGCCCGTCCAGAACGCACCAGTTCATCATCATCTGCTCGCCGGTCGGCGCGTATTATTCGACGGGCATCAATCCGGTCAAGATCTTCGTGGAGGACGAATATACCCGCGCCTGCCCGGGCGGCACGGGCTTTACCAAGTGCGGCGGCAACTATGCGGCCAGCCTGATCTCGCAGGTAAAGGCGCATGAGCTTGGCTACGAGCAGACGCTGTGGCTGGACGGTGTGGAGCATAAATATGTGGAGGAAGTGGGATCGATGAACTGCTTCTTCAAGATCGGCGGCACGGTCTACACCGCGCCCTGTGTGGGTACGGTTCTGCCGGGCGTTACCCGCATGAGCTGCATCGATCTTCTCAAGCACTGGGGCGTTCCGGTGTCTGAGGAGCGCCTGCCGATCGCGGACGTGATGCAGGCATCCAAGGACGGGAAGCTGGAAGAGGTGTTCGGCACTGGCACGGCGGCGGTCATTTCTCCGGTCGGCGAGCTGCGCTACGAGGGCGACGTTGCCTATATCAACAACGGTGAGATCGGCGAGATCACCCATAAGCTGTACAATACCCTGACCGGCATCCAGTGGGGTACCATGCCGGATGAGCTGGGCTGGACGGTCAAGGTGGATTGATCGCAGGATAAATCGCTTGTGAAAAGAGGCTCGGAATCATTTCCGAGCCTCTTTTTAACGCCCGCGCCGCGGCATAATGGTCCGCGCGGCGTACGCCGGTCAATCCAGCAGGGAGAGCTGTCGCTCCGCGAGGTTGACGATGCGCAGGCCCCGCTGCCGCGCCATGCGCACGGTCTGTGCGGTGCCGCCGGGCTGTCCGTCAAAGAAGCAGATCAGCAGGGAAGCCGCGTCCACCATGAACTGGTTGCGCGCGGCATAGCAGCCGGTATGATACTTCCGTGACAGGGAGTATACCCCGTCCGCTGCGAGCAGACAGTGATTGAACCGGCGCTTCCATTCCGCCGCATAGCGGGACGCCTGCCCGTCAAACGGGACCGCGCATAAAAGCTGCACCGGAAGCTGCGCGCGCGCCCGCAGCACGGCTTCCGCGGCCCAGAGGTCAAAACCGGTGGACATGCCGGACAGAAAGCGGGTATAGCCCTGTCCGGCGGCATGGCGGATTGCCCGGTCAAGCGCCTCGCGCAAGGCGCCGGCGGCCGGGGAATCGTCCGTCCGAAACGGCATTTTTTCGATCCGATATCCGGAAAAACAACAGGTTTCCCCGCGCAGGCTATCCATGGACATCCCCTCCAATAAGAACAAATGTTCTGTTTATGGACAGTATACACCGGATGCTGCCAAAACGCAAGTTGAAAATCAGAAAAAAGCTGGTACAATAGAAGTACCTTAGAGGAAAGGGGGATGGGTTCGTGAATGGGCAAAACCGGCTGGCATACCTGATAAAACGGATGGTTTACCGTTTTTTCTCGGACGGTATCCCGCAGGCGGCGGCGGAGCTGTCGTATTTCCTGTTGTTTTCCATGTTCCCGCTGCTGATGTTTGTCAACTCGGTTCTGGCACAGCTCGATATTTCGATCGAGAGCATACAGCCCGTGCTGGAGCTGCTGCCCAAGAGCCTGCAGCAGTTGATCACCTCCTATCTGGCGCAGCTTTCCAACTCTCCCTCGTTCAGTCCCATGCTGATCGGCATTGTGCTGACCTTGTATTTCTTGTCCCGCGCGGTCCGCTCCATGATGCGCACAGTCAATGACATCTACCATGTCGAGGTGCAGCGCGGCGTCCTGCGCGATGTGTTGATCTCGTTCGGCATTACGGCGGGCTTTCTGGTATCGGTCGTTTGCAGTTTTATTCTGGCGGTTGCGGGACGGACGATCATCCGCATCCTGCCGCGGCTGGAGCCGGTGCCGCCAGCGGCGCTGGATTTGACGCATGACGCAAGCTTTTGGGTGATGATCGCGTTTATTTTTGTGTTCCTGATGCTGTTCAACCGCGTGGTCCCCAACCTGCATCTGAAATTTCGGGAGGTATGGCCGGGGGCGCTGTTTTCCTTGGTCGCCTGGCTGCTGGTATCGTGGGCGTTTTCGTTTTATGTGGATAACATGGCCAATTATTCCGTGCTGTACGGCTCGCTCGGCGCAATCATCGTATTGATGCTTTGGTTGTATATTGTCAGTATGATCCTGCTGATGGGGCCGCAGCTCAACCACACGTTAGTCATTATGCGGCTGTACCGCATGGAGACCGAAAAGCATTTTCAATAAAAGGAGGACTGTGCGGTCCTCTTTTTTATTGATGAAAATAATATATAATTGACGTGCTGTTCACGGTGCCGCTGACCACAGTATTGGTACTGCTGCTTACTACGCTTCGTTCCGATATGCAAAGCGGCGTCGCGCCGGAATGGAAGAGGAGTGAGCGGTGCTTTATGATGCTGCTATAGTAAAAATTCACAGAATTTTCACACTCTGTTACCGAAATGTCGTTGCAGGCTTGCGATTTTCCAGATACAATATATACATCGGGTAGTATGTATTGGAAAAGGGAGGACACAAGATGACGGCAGACCACAACATTTTAGAGGTGACGCCGCGCGTGGAGGCGCTGGCGGAGATATGCCGGACAAACAGCCGGATCGATCCCGCGCTGTACAAGCAATATGATGTCAAGCGCGGCCTGCGCGACTTGAGCGGGAAGGGCGTACTGGCAGGGCTGACCAATATTTCGGACATCATATCGCAGAAAGAAGTCAATGGTGAAATGGTACCCTGCGAAGGGGAACTGTACTATCGGGGCATCAACATAAACGATCTGGTGCAGGGCTTCATGAAGGAAGGGCGCAAGGGATATGAGGAGGTCGCCTATCTGCTGCTGTTCGGCAAGCTGCCGGACGCGGGTCAGCTTGCCGACTTCAAGGGCCTGCTTGCCCAAGGACGTACGCTGCCGACCAATTTCACACGCGATGTCATCATGAAAGCGCCGCCGCATGATATGATGAACAGCCTGTCGCGCAGTGTGCTGACGTTGGCTTCCTACGACAATTATGCGGACGATATCAGCCTGCCGAACGTGCTGCGCCAATGCCTGATGCTGATTTCCGTGTTCCCGATGCTCGCGGTATATTCCTATCACGCCTATAATCACTATGAGTGCGGCGGCAGTATGTACATCCATTACCCCTCGGACAGCCTTTCCACGGCTTCCAATTTCCTGCGCATGCTGCGTCCGGACATGCAGTACACGCCGCTGGAAGCGAGTGTGCTGGATCTGGCGCTTGTGCTGCATATGGAGCACGGCGGCGGCAACAATTCGTCCTTTACCACGCATGTGGTCACCTCCTCGGGAACGGATACCTATTCGGCGATCGCGGCGGCGCTCGGCTCGCTGAAAGGGCCTAAGCACGGCGGCGCCAATTATAAGGTCGTGCAGATGTTCGAGGACCTCAAGCGCAGCGTTTCCGATGTCCATGACGACGAGCAGGTGGCCGATTATCTGGACAAGCTGCTGCGGCGCGAAGTGTTTGACCGCAAGGGGCTGATTTATGGCATGGGCCATGCCGTGTATTCGATCTCGGACCCGCGTGCGCAGGTGTTCAAGTCGTTCGTCGGGCAGCTGGCCAAGGAAAAGGGCAGGGATGAGGATTTCGCCCTCTATTCCACGGTTGCGCGGCTGGCGCCCAAGGTTATTGCAAAGGAACGGCAGATTTACAAAGGCGTTTCCGCCAATGTGGATTTTTATTCCGGCTTTGTGTATTCCATGCTGGGGCTTCCGCCCGAGCTTTACACGCCTGTATTTGCCATGGCGCGTATCGTCGGCTGGAGCGCGCACCGGCTGGAGGAGCTGATTAATACGGACAAGATCATCCGGCCCGCCTACCGCTGTGTACAGCCGGAAATCGGATATACCCCCCTTGGGGAACGGTAAAAAAAGCGCGGATTTCGGTCCGCGCTTTAGACGCATATACGCAAGGAGGAAAAATGATGAAAACAGTTGGGTTTATTGGCGTGGGCGTGATGGGGCGCTCCATGGTGCGCAACCTGCTGGGTGCGGGTTATGAGGTCGCGGTTTATTCGCGCACCAAGGCAAAGCTTACGGATTTCCTTGCCGAAAATGAAGTGCGCTGGTGCGACAGCGTTGCAGAATGCGCGAAAGGGCGCGATGCGGTTATTACGATGGTAGGCTACCCGAAGGATGTGGAGCAGGTCTATTTCGGCGGAGAGGGCATTCTGGCGGCGGCGAAGGCCGGCGCCTATCTGATCGATATGACCACGACCGACCCGAAGCTTGCGGTCCGGATTTCCCAGGAGGGGAAGCAGCGCGGGCTGCGCGTGCTGGATGCGCCGGTTTCCGGCGGCGACACGGGGGCGAAAAACGGCACGCTTTCCATCATGGTCGGCGGGGCGGAAGCGGATTACAGGGCGTGCCTGCCGCTGTTTGAAGCGATGGGAAAGCAGATCGTTTATGAAGGTCCGGCTGGCGCGGGACAGCATACCAAGATGGCCAACCAGATTGCGATTGCGGGGACGATCGCCGGCGTGTGCGAAGCGCTCGCCTATGCCGAACGCGCGGGGCTGGAGCCGGATAAGCTGCTCGCCAGCATTTCCAAGGGGGCGGCCGGCTCGTGGCAGATGGAGAACCTGATGCCCAAGATGGTAAAAGAGGATTATGCGCCGGGGTTTTTCCTCAAGCATTTTATCAAGGACATGAAGATCGCCCAATCGCAGGGCGGACCCGTGCTGCCGGTGCTGGAGCGCGTCTGCGCCATGTACGGCGATCTGGAAGCGGAAGGCATGGGCGACCTCGGCACACAGGCCTTGATCCGGCATTACCGCGAAAACTGAAAAAAAGAGGGCCGCAGGAGCGGCCCTCTTTTCCGTTTCCCGCGCGGGGCGGAAACCTGATCCGACCGGAACAGCCTGCGCCGGTCGGTTATTTTTCGCTGAACGCGTCCTTTACCTTATCCCAGAAGCCCTTGCGCTTGCTCTGGTTTTCATCGGTTGCGGATTCTTCAAATTCGCGCAGCAGCTTTTTCTGCTTTTCGGACAGGTTTTTCGGCACCTCGATATTCACGCGGACATACTGATCGCCGCGGCCGCGGCCGCTGACGTTCTGGATGCCCTTGCCTTTCATGCGGAACACGGTGCCGGTCTGCGTCCCTTCCGGCACCTTATATTCCACGCGCCCGTCGATCGTCGGCACCTGAAGCGTGTCGCCCAACGCCGCCTGCGCGAACGAAATCGGGATCTCGACGTACACATCCTGCCCCTCTCGGGTGAAGATGGGATGCGGCCGGATGGACACGGTCACAAACAGGTCGCCCGCCGGTCCGCCGTTCACGCCCGCGTTGCCCTGCCCGCGCTGCTGGATGGACTGTCCCTCGTCGATGCCGGCAGGGATGTTTACCTTGAACTTGCGCGTTTTGCGCACGCGTCCCGCGCCGCCGCACTTGGCGCAGGGCTTTTTGATGATCTTGCCGGTGCCGCGGCAGTTGGGACACGCGGTTTGCGTCTGGAACACACCGAGCGGGGTGCGCTGGGTCTGGGTCACGGAGCCGGTGCCGCGGCAGTTCGGACAGGTTTCGGCGCTGGTACCCTTGGCAGCGCCCGTGCCGCCGCATTCGTCACAGGACTCGATGCGGTTCACCGAGATCTCCTTCTCGCAGCCGAACGCCGCCTCCTCAAACGAGAGGATGACCGTCTGCCGGATGGATTCGCCGCGCTGCGGCGCATTGCGGCGCTGCGAGCGCCCGCCGCCAAAGCCGCCGCCGAAGAACGAGCCGAACAGGTCGCCGAGGTCGCCCATATCGAACCCGCCGAAGCCGCCTGCCCCCGCGCCGCCGCCGTAGCTCGGGTCCACGCCCGCGAAGCCGAACTGGTCGTACTTGGCGCGTTTATCCGCGTCGGAAAGGACCTCATAGGCCTCGTTGACCTCTTTGAATTTGTCGGCCGCATCGGGATTGTCTTTGTTCAGGTCAGGGTGGTACTTGCGGGCCAGGCGGCGGTAAGCCTTTTTCAGCTCGTCCTCACTCGCGCCTTTCTGCACGCCCAGTACCTCGTAATAATCTCTTTTGTCAGCCATTATGATCCCTCAAATAACGGAAAATGACATGCCGCAGGGCGGAACGGAGACCGTCCCGCCCCACGCGGCATGGAATTACTTGTTCTTATCGTCGTCGTCCTTGACCTCGGTGAAGTCCGCGTCAACGAAATCGCCCTGCGGGCCGGACTGTGCGCCCGGCTGGCCGCCCATGTTCGGGTCACCCTGCGGCGCCTGCTGCTGGTAGATCTTACCCGCCAGATCGCTGAACTTCTTGGACAGGCCATCGGTCGCCATCTTAATCATCTCGGTGTCGGTACCCTTGAGCGCTTCCTTGACCTTGTCGATCTCGGCCTGTACGCCGGCCTTTTCATCGGCGGACAGCTTATCGCCCAGGTCGGTCAGCGCCTTTTCGGACTGGAAGACAAGCTGCTCGGCGTTGTTGCGCACCTCGACCGCTTCCTTGTTCTTCTTATCCTGCTCCGCGTACTGCTCGGCCTCGTGCATGGCCTTGTCGATCTCGTCCTGCGAGAGATTGGTGGACGCGGTAATGGTGATCTTCTGCTCCTTGCCCGTACCCAAGTCCTTGGCGGATACGTTTACGATGCCGTTCGCGTCGATATCAAAGGTAACCTCGATCTGCGGTACGCCGCGCGGCGCCGGGGCGATGCCGTCCAGCGTGAAGCGGCCGAGCGTCTTGTTGCCCGCGGCCATCTCGCGCTCGCCCTGCAGGACGTGGATTTCAACCGACGGCTGGTTGTCGGCTGCGGTGGAGAAGATCTGGCTCTTCTTGGTGGGAATGGTGGTGTTGCGGTCGATCAGCTTGGTGCATACGCCGCCCAGCGTCTCAATGCCGAGGGACAGCGGGGTGACGTCGAGCAGCAGCACATCCTTGACCTCGCCGCCGAGTACGCCGCCCTGGATGGACGCGCCGATCGCGACGCATTCGTCCGGATTGATGCCCTTGAAGCCGTCCTTGCCGGTGATGCCCTTAACAGCCTCCTGCACGGCGGGAATGCGGGTCGAGCCGCCCACCAGCAATACCTTGGACAGGTCGGAGGCGGACAGGCCGGCGTCGCTCATCGCCTGACGCACCGGACCCATGGTGCGCTCGACCAGGTCGGCGGTCAGCTCGTTGAACTTCGCGCGGGTCAGCGTCAGCTCGAGGTGCTTCGGGCCGGTCGCGTCCGCGGTGATATACGGCTGGTTGATCGAGGTCTGCGCCATGCCGGACAGCTCGACCTTGGCCTTTTCCGCCGCTTCCTTCAGACGCTGCATGGCCATCTTGTCAGCGGACAGGTCGATACCGTTGGATTTCTTAAACTCCGCGACCATCCAGTCGATGATGCGCTGGTCAAAGTCGTCGCCGCCGAGGTGGGTGTCGCCCGCAGTGGACAGCACTTCGAGCACACCCTCGCCAATGTCGAGGATGGAAACGTCGAACGTGCCGCCGCCGAGGTCGTAGACCATGATCTTCTGCTCGGCTTCCTTATCCACGCCGTAAGCCAGCGCAGCCGCGGTCGGCTCGTTGATGATGCGCAGCACCTCGAGGCCCGCGATCTTGCCCGCGTCCTTGGTCGCCTGGCGCTGGGAGTCGGAGAAGTACGCCGGCACCGTGATGACCGCCTGGGTCACCGGCTGGCCGAGGTAGGCTTCCGCGTCCGCCTTGAGCTTTTGCAGGATCATCGCGGAGATCTCCTGCGGGGAATAGGGCTTGCCGTCAATGTTTACGCGGTAGTCCGAGCCCATGTGGCGCTTGATGGAAATAATCGTGCGGTCCGCGTTGGTCACGGCCTGGCGCTTGGCCACCTGGCCCACCATGCGCTCGCCGTCCTTGGAGAACGCGACCACCGACGGAGTCGTGCGCGCGCCTTCCGCGTTGGGGATGACGACAGCCTCGCCGCCTTCCATAACGGATACGCAGGAATTTGTTGTACCAAGGTCGATACCAATGATTTTGCCCATGTTGATAGCACTCCTTTATATGATTCAGATGCTTTATTACAAGTATTGTCGCGCCCTCCGGCGCGCATTTATCAGGAAATTCCTTGGAAAAGAAATTTCCATAAAATCCGAGAGCATGTATCTCGGATTTTATTCCTCGACTCAGCCGCCTTGGGCGGCGGCATTCGGGTATCGAAAGCAAGTTTCAAAGGAACTTGCTTTCGTATATAGGGGACTTTTGAAGTCCCCTATACGGGGGTTTTAGTTTGCGACCTTCACCATCGCGTGCCGGATCACTTTGTCGCCGATTTGGAAGCCCTGCTGGAATACCTCGGCAATCACGCTTTCGCCCAGCGCTTCATCTTCGACATGCATCACGGCGTTGTGGAAATTCGGGTCGAACGTGGTGCCGGCCGAAGCCTCGATCACGGTGACGTTCAGGCCTTTCAGGCTGTCGGTCAATTGGGTCATGGTCAGCTCCACGCCCTTTTTGTATTCCGCATCCGCGGTTTCGGCCTTGAGCGCACGCTCAAGGTTGTCATAGGTGGGGAGCAGCGCGGTCACTGCGCGGCTGACCGCGTCCGTATACGCCTGCTCGCGCTCGCGCTGGCTGCGCTTGCGGAAGTTGTCGTACTCCGCCGCCATGCGGAGATAGCGGTCGTTCAGCTCCTCGTATTTTGCCTTCCAGTCGTCGGCGGGCGCGGCCTGTTCCTCCTGCGCGCCGGCCTTTGCCGTTTCCTCCTCGGACGGGGTTTCCGGCGCCTTCTGCTCGGCCTCGGCCGGATCGGACTGCTTTTTCTTGCTCATATTGTTTTCATGCCTCCATTTGCTGAAAATCCCGCTGTTCAGGGATTTCCGTCTTTCTCGTCTAAAAAGGTCTCGGCAATCAGCTGATTGAGCCCCTTGGCGAAGCGGCTGAGCTGAGCGGACAGCTTGGCGTAATCCATGCGGGTCGGACCCACGATGCCGATCGCGCCCTGACCGATTTTGCCGATATCGTATTTTGCATAAATCGCGGATGTATCGCTGAGCGGGTTCTCCCCGTTTTCCGGCCCGATGAAGAACTGGATTCCGTCGATCTTACGGGTCGCGGGCAGCAGGTGCCGGCTGTCATCCTCCATATAGTCAAGCAGCGCCTGCGCCTTGTGCAGGTCCTTGTATTCCGGAAAGCGCAGCAGCTTGTTGGTCCCGTCCAGAAAGACCTTCTGATCTCCCAGCTCTTCGATCAGCTCGGCGACATATTCAGCCACGGGGGCCAAAAGGGCGGTCAATCCCGCGGCCCTGCGCACAATATCAAAACGCTCGGCCGTGATGTGGCTGAGCGGCAGGCCGGTCAGCGTCTGGTTGAGGACATAGGTGAGAAGCTCGGCCTCGTCCTTGGTGACGTCGGTCATGGTCCGCACCATTTTATTTTTGACCGAGCCGGAGTCGGTTACAACCACGATGACAAAATTCATTTTGTCAATGGCGATGATCTCAAACTGGCGGATGGATGCCTGGGTCATGGCGGGAGTGATCGCGACGGAAGCGTAATTGGTCAGGCTGGAAATCAGCTTGCCCGCCTCGCGTATCAAATGGTCGAGCTCGCGCACCTTGGTCTGCAGGATGCTCTGCAGCGGCGCGGCGTCGTCCGGCGTTTCAGCCGGCTGCTCCATCAGCTCGTCGACATACAGCCGGTAGCCCTGCGGCGAGGGGATGCGGCCGGCGGAGGTGTGCGGCTTTTCCAGAAAACCCATTTCTTCCAGCTCGCTCATCTCGTTGCGGATGGTGGCGGAGGAAAACGGAAGCGCATGCCCCTCGGTCAGCGCCTTGGAGCCGACTGGCTCGGCTGTGCGGATATAATCGCCGATGATGGCCTTGAGGATCTGCTTTTTTCGTTCCGAAAGCTCCACCTGAGCGGACTCCTTTCCTGTGTGAAAATGGGTTAGCACTCCGCCTCTCTGAGTGCTAAAACTAATTTACCACCGCGTAGCGGCAAAGTCAAGTCTCGTTTATGAATATTTTGTTAAATGATAGGAAACGGGCTGTCACAGCCGGATGGGGACTGCTAATGTGCTGGAAAGAGCGGAGGAGCGTGCGGCCCGCTTGTGCAAAAGTATGCTTGTGGGGCGGCGTAAAACGTGGTATAATATTTCCATATTGCTATTAAGGAAAGGTAAGGAGCTTTCGGTGTGAAAAATCGCGGGCAAATACGGAATTTTTCCATCATCGCGCATATTGACCACGGCAAGTCGACGCTGGCGGACCGCCTGCTCGAACAGTGCAAGGCCGTGTCCCAGCGCGAGATGGAGGAACAGCTGCTTGACAATATGGATCTGGAGCGTGAGCGCGGCATCACGATCAAGGCGCGCGCGGTGCGCATGGAATACGAGGCCGACGACGGCCAGACCTATGAGATGAACCTGATCGACACCCCCGGGCATGTGGACTTCAATTATGAGGTTTCGCGTTCGCTCGCTGCGTGCGAGGGCGCGCTGCTGGTGGTGGACGCGGCACAGGGGATTGAGGCGCAGACACTGGGCAACACCTACCTCGCCATTGACGCGGGGCTGGAGGTTGTGCCGGTCATCAACAAGATCGACCTGCCCGCGGCGGACGCGCCGCGCGTCAAGCAGGAGATCGAGGACATCATCGGTATCCCAGCCGAGGACAGTCCGGAGATCTCGGCCAAAATGAATATCAATATCCACGCGGTGCTCGAACGCATCGTGTCCGACATCTCCGCCCCGCAGGGCGACGCGGACGCGCCGCTGCGCGCGCTTATCTTTGACAGCCAGTACGACCCTTATAAGGGCGTTATCGTTTATATGCGGCTGATGGACGGCAGCATCCGCCCAGGCATGAAGGTGAAAATGATGGCCACGGGCGCGGAGTTCCAGGTGCTCGAATGCGGCTACATGCTGCCGCTCGGCCTGTCGCCCCAGCAGGAGCTGTGCGCGGGCGAGGTCGGCTATTTTACCGCGTCCATCAAGACCGTGTCCGACACCCGTGTGGGCGACACGGTCACCGAGGCGGGACGGCCGACCGCGGAGCCGCTGCCCGGCTACCGTCCGGCGCAGCCCATGGTGTTCTGCGGCATCTATACCGAGGACGGCTCCAAATACCCCGACCTGCGCGACGCGCTGGAAAAGCTTCAGCTCAACGACGCGGCGCTGTCGTTCGAGCCGGAAAGCTCGGTCGCGCTGGGCTTCGGCTTCCGCTGCGGCTTCCTCGGCATGCTGCACATGGAGGTCATCCAGGAGCGGCTCGAACGCGAGTTCGACCTCGACCTGGTCACCACGCTGCCCTCGGTCGTGTATGAGATCGTGCGGACCGACGGCGCGGTTGTCCATTGCGACAACCCGCACGACTATCCCGATCCCGGCCTGATCGACGAGGCGCGCGAGCCGTTCGTCAAGGCCACCATTATGACCCCGCAGGAATTTGTCGGCAATATCATGCCCATGTGCCAGGAGCGCCGCGGCGTGTTCAAGGATATGCAGTATCTTGACTCCAACCTGGTCGAGCTGCACTACGAAATGCCGATCAATGAAATCATCTACGACTTTTTCGACGCGCTCAAGGCGCGCACCAAGGGTTATGCCTCGCTTGACTATGAGCTGCTCGACTACCGGCCGAGCGATCTGGTCAAGGTGGACATGCTGCTCAACGGCGACCAGGTGGACGCGCTTTCCTTTATTGTCCACCGCGAGAAGGCCTACGTCCGCGCGCGCCGCATCTGTGAAAAGCTCAAGGAAAATATCCCGCGCCAGCTGTTCGAGGTACCCATCCAGGCCGCGATCGGCGGCAAGGTGATCGCGCGCGAAACGGTCAAGGCGATGCGTAAGGACGTGCTCGCCAAGTGCTACGGCGGCGATATCACCCGCAAGAAGAAGCTGCTGGAAAAGCAGAAGGAAGGCAAAAAGAAGATGCGCTCGCTCGGTACGGTGCAGATCCCGACCGAGGCGTTCATGGCGGTGCTCAAGCTGGACGAGGAATCATGAGTAAATTTAGTTATCGAAACAAGCCGCTCGGCCTGTACCTGCATATCCCGTTCTGTGTGCAGAAATGCGGCTACTGTGATTTTTACTCCGTGCCGGACAAGGAACTGATGAAAGACTACGTTTCGGCGCTGCTGACCCATATCCGCTCCTACGGCGCACTGTGCGGCGGCTACACGGTGGATACGGTCTATATCGGCGGCGGTACGCCGACCTGCCTGGGGCCGAAATACCTCGGCCGCATCCTGCAGGAGGTGCGGAACAAGTTCCCCCTTGCGGAGGACGCGGAGATCACGGTCGAGTGCAATCCGGAAAGCACGGATAAAAAAGTGCTGGAAATGATGAAAAAGCAGGGCGTGAACCGGCTGTCGTTCGGTGTGCAGTCCGCGCATGACGACGAGCTGAAGGCCATCGGCCGCATCCATACGTTCCAGCAGGCGAAGGACGCGGTTGACCTGGCGCGGGAGAAAGGCTTTTCCAACATCAGCTTGGATCTGATGTACGGTCTGCCCGGGCAGACGCAGGAGCAGTTTCTCGACTCGGTGGAGCAGTGCCTTGCGCTCGGTCCGAAGCATCTGTCCTGCTACGGGCTGAAGCTCGAACCGGCCACGCCGATGGGCCGCGAAAACCCGACCCTGCCCGACGACGACGCGCAGGCGGACACCTATCTCGCCATGTGCGAGCTGCTCCGCAAAAACGGCTTTGAGCATTATGAAATATCCAACTTCGCCCGTTCGGGCTTCCGGTCGCGCCACAACCAGAAATACTGGGACCTGTCCGAGTATCTGGGGCTGGGGCCGGGCGCGCATTCGTTCATGAATGGGCGCCGGTTCGAGTTCGCGCGCGACATCAAGGCCTACATAAGCGGCGAGGATATCCTGCGGGACGAGGACGAGGTGCCGACGTTCCAGCGGCAGGGCGAATACCTGATGGTACGCCTGCGTACCTCGGACGGGGTGGACTTCCTCGATTTGGAGAAACGGTATAACATCGACTCCACGCCCTATGAGGAAGCGTTCCGCGGTCTGATGGGAAACGAGCTGGTCGCCCACCAGGGGACGCGCTGGTACCTGACCGAAAAGGGGTTCCTGGTATCCAACAGCATCATCAACACCATTGTCGAGGCTGGCCAGCCGGACATGGGGGAACAACAATCAATTCAATTTTTGGAGGAATAAAACATGCGCGCAGTTATCACGGTGGTCGGCAAGGACCGCACGGGCATTATCGCTAAGATATCCGACACGCTGTACAAGCATCAGGTGAATATTGTCGATATTTCGCAGAATGTTATGGAGGACATGTTCGCCATGGTCATGCTGGTGAATATCGATCAGTGTACGGTGGATTTCACCGCGCTGGCCGACCTGCTCGATCAGGACGGGGAAACGCTCGGCATGAAGATCCATACCATGCATGAGGATATCTTCGACGCGATGCACAAAATATAAAAACGCCATTTTCCGCCAAACGGCGCTGCGCGCGGGAAGAGTGCGTGCGGAAGAAAAATATCCTGCTATGGGTGAATACGGGGACTATTATTATGTCAATGATTAACACAAAAGATATACTGGAAACCATCAAGATGATAGAGGAGGAGCACCTCGACATCCGCACGATCACGATGGGCATTTCGCTGCGCGACCTGGCCAGCAGCGACATCAACGTGCTGGCCGACAAGGTGTACGACAAGATCACCCGCCGCGCGGAAAAGCTGGTCGCGACCGGCGAGCAGATCGAGCGCGAGCTGGGTATCCCGATCATCAACAAGCGCATTTCGGTCACCCCGATCGCGATGATCGGCGCGGTGACGGATGCGGACAGCTATGTGCCGCTGGCCAAGGCGCTCGACCGCGCCGCGTCGGCCACCGGCGTTAACTTTGTCGGCGGCTTTTCCGCGCTGGTGCAGAAAGGTTTTGCCAAGGGCGACGAAATCCTTATCAACTCCATACCCGAGGCGCTGGCTGAGACCAATCTGGTCTGCTCGTCGGTCAACGTGGCCTCGACCAAGGCGGGCGTCAATCTGGACGCCATCGCGCTGATGGGGCGCATCATCAAGCAGACCGCCGAGCTGACAAAGGACAACGAATCCATGGGCTGCTCCAAGCTGGTCGTATTCGCCAACGCGGTGGACGACAACCCGTTCATGGCGGGCGCGTTCCACGGCATCGGCGAGCCGGAAACCGTTATCAATGTCGGCGTATCCGGCCCGGGCGTGGTGCAGTCGGCCATCCGGCGCGCGGGCGACTGCCCGATTAACGAGGTGGCCGAGGTCATTAAAAAGACCGCGTTCAAGATCACCCGCATGGGCCAGCTGGTCGGCGCGATCGCCAGCCAGCGTTTAGGCGTACCGTTCGGCATTGTGGACCTGTCGCTCGCGCCGACGCCGGCAATCGGCGACTCGGTCGCGCGCATCCTCGAAGAGGTCGGCCTGGAGGTCTGCGGCTGCTGCGGCACGACCGCTATCCTGGCGATGCTCAACGACGCGGTCAAAAAGGGCGGCGTGATGGCGTCGTCCAGCGTCGGCGGGCTGTCGGGCGCGTTTATTCCGGTGTCCGAGGACGAGGGCATGATCGCCGCCGCACAGGCGGGCGCGCTCACGCTGGAGAAGCTCGAAGCCATGACCGCGGTTTGCTCGGTCGGCATCGACATGGTCGCCGTACCCGGCGACACGACCGCCGAGGTCATTTCCGGCCTGATCGCGGATGAAATCGCCATCGGCGTTGTCAACTCCAAGACGACCGCCGTGCGCGTCATTCCGGCCATTGGCAAAAAGGTGGGGGATATGGTGGAGTTCGGCGGCCTGCTGGGCAGCGCGCCCATCATGCCGATCGCCACCGGCTCACCCGCGAAATTCATCCATCGCGGCGGCCGCATTCCGGCGCCCATCCAGAGTTTGAAAAACTAAAACGAAACGCCGCATCAGGCCGATGCGGCGTTTTCCTTTGCGCGTTCGAGCAGAAAACGGCCCGCGGCGCTTAGATCCGCGCTGTGCTGCTTTAAGAAGCAGCCGGTGCGGGATACCGCCGCGAGAAACGTGCGGTTGTCCGCCGCGGGATCGGCCGGATAATGCACGAGCAGGTCACAGAGGAATAAATCGATTAGCAGATCATCGGTCAACTAATGCAGTTCTTCTTCCAGCTCTGCGATAGTTGGTTTGTGGAACATAAAAAACACCCCTTTGAATATCTTTTGGAGCTATTATATAACGTATAAAATAACTTGTCAAGTTATAATAAAACTATAAAAGATATATATGTGCGTAATAATTGAAAAAAGTAACTTTTAATGCTAAGATTTAGTTATAAAGAGGTGATTTTATGCCGATTAAGATAAAGGTTTCCAACCTTTTAGGGGAACACAAAATGTCCATGAAGCAACTCTCTGAGATGACAGGTATCCGCCCTAATACGATTTCCAACTTGTACTATGAGGATATAAAGCGGATTGAAATTGCACAGATTGAAGCATTGTGCAAAGCATTTCATTGCAGGGTGGAAGATATTTTTGAATATGTTGATGATTAAAAAAGACCTGTTCCGGCCGGAACAGGTCTTTTTATAATAGCTTTCTCTCATTCCCACGATGCCCAGACCTCGGGCTGGTATCCCACCGTCGCCTGCCGCCCGTTGCGCACGACCGGCGTTTTCATCAGCGTCCCGTCTTCGAGCAGCTTTTCTTTTTTGTCCTCGTCATACGCGAGATAGGCAAGGGCGGCATAGCCCCTGCTTTTTTCGTCGAGCAGCGCATCCAGCCCGCCGACCGCTTTCAAAACGCTATCCAGCTCGCCGCGGGACATGCCTTTCTGCGCCAGGTCGATCATCTGGAATTTGATGCCGCGCTCCTTGAACCACCGCTGGGCCTTTTTAGTATCAAAGCATTTGTTCTTGCCGAAAATCTGAATGTTCATTTCGCCGCTCTCCTTTTTGTCTGCTATTATAACAAAATCAGCCGAATAAAACAAGGGTTGACAAAGTGATTGCATTATTGTATTATTTATACAGAACAATAATGCAAATAGAAAGGGAATCAACATGGAACAATCCGTATCACTGGAGCGGCGGCGGGGGTTGGACGGCTTCCAGCTCAAGTTCATGGCGCTTGTCATTATGACGATCGACCATATCCACTATTTCGGCTCGGCCTTAACCGATATGCCGCTGATTTTGACGCTGATCGGCCGTATTGCCGCGCCGGTTTTTGTGTTTTTCGTGGCCGAGGGCTTCGCCCATACGCACAGCCGACGGAAGTACCTGCTGCGTTTGTACATAGGCGGCGTGCTGATGTATATGATAAATACCATAGTGAATATCTATTTCCCGCTGCCGGGCGGAATGATCGTGATGAACGGCATTTTTACAACTATGGCGGTCATCGTCATTTACCTTTGGTGGATCGAGAACACGCGCAAGGCCCTGCGCGGACGCAGGTACGGCCGCGCGGCGCTGTACATACTGGCGATGGCAGCGCTGCTGCTTTCCATTGTGCCGGTGCAGATGCTTTTGCCGGTGTCGCCGCTGGCGGTGCAGCTGGCAACCATTTTCATACCCAGTCCGATCTGGTGCGAGGGCAGCATACTGGTTGTGCTGATCGGCATAGGCTTTTATTATTGCCGGAATAACAAACGGGCGCTTGCGATTTTCTATACGGCGTTTCTGGGGGTCGCGCTCGTCCTGCAATGTCTGGCTGCTTTTGACTGGGAGGTCGTTGCTTCGGTTTTCTTCATGTGGCTGGCGCTGCCATTCCTCCTGCAGTATAACGGAAAGCGGGGGCGGGGCATGAAGTACCTTTTCTACCTCTATTATCCGGCACATGTATACATTTTTGCAATAGCGGTCTCGTTGCTGGGGCGGCCGTAGCAAGGGGAGCGGGATGCGGAAGCATCCCGCTTTTTTGTGGGGCGTCCGCTTGCAAAAAGGAAGAAATATACTATAATAGATTCAGCCGAAACGATAAGGAGGGGCGGCAATGCGTATTTTGGTTGCAGAGGACGAGCGCGACCTCAACCGGCTGATCTGTCAAACGCTGGAGCGCGCCGGCTACAGCGTGGATACCTGCTATGACGGCGAGGCCGCGCTGGACAACCTGCTGGGGGCGGAATATGACTGCCTGCTGCTGGATATCATGATGCCGAAACAGGACGGGCATGCCGTGCTGCGTGCGGTGCGTGCGCAGGGGAGTACGGTGCCGGTTATTTTCCTGACCGCGCGGGACAGCGTGCAGGACCGGATTGAGGGGCTGGACCTTGGTGCGGACGACTATCTGGTCAAGCCGTTTGATTTTGACGAGCTGCTCGCCCGAATCCGCGCGGCAACGCGGAAATACAGCGTGCAGAAAACCAGCGTGCTGACGCTGGCCGACCTGACGGTGGATACCGGCAGCCGCACGGTCACGCGCGGCGGGAAGGAGCTCCGGCTGTCCGCCAAGGAATATGCCATCCTGCAATACCTGATGCAGCATAAGGGGACGGTCATTTCGCGCGCCCGCCTGGAGGACCATATCTGGAATTACGACTATGCGGGCGGCTCGAACGTGGTGGACGTCTATATCACCTATCTGCGCAAGAAGATCGACGGAGGGTTTGATAAAAAGCTCCTCCATACGGTCCGCGGCGCGGGCTGGATATTAAAGGAGGAGCCGTGAAGCATCTTTCCGTCAAGCAGAAGCTCACGCTGTGGATCACGCTGCTCATGCTGCTGCTCAGCACGCTGGTGCTGGGGTTCATGGTGGCGGTCAGCAGCTCGGTGGTGACAGAGAACGCTTACGACCAACTGACAAGCGCGGTGCAGAACAACCTGTCCGGCATCTCGCGGGAGAACGGCAGCCTGAAATTCAGCGAAGGGTTTTCCTTTACCAACAACGGCGTTTATACCGTCATATACAGTGACAGCGGCGCGCTGCTCGCGGGGCAGCTCCCACTGGCTTTTCCCGAGGGGACGGCATTTGAAAACGGCGCCATCCGGCCGGTGCAGGGGGTGGACGACAGTTATTATGCGCTTGACCTGTGGCTGCCGTTCGGATGGCAGGACGGCGTCTGGGTGCGCGGCATCCTGCCCGCGCCTGATATCGCTGATGTGCTGGACGACCTGGTCGGCATCGCGCTGCTGCTCCTGCCGCTGATGGTCGTGGTGAGCGGGCTGGGGGCATACCTGCTCGCGCGCTCGACCTTCCGGCCGATCGGGCGCATCATCCAGGCGGCGGAGGCAATCGGCGAGGGGCGCGACCTGTCGCGCCGCATCGGGCTGCCGCCCGGGCGGGATGAGATCAGCCGTCTGGGACAGGCGTTCGACAATATGTTCGCCCGCCTGGAGGCTTCCTTTGAATCCGAAAAGCAGTTTACCTCGGACGCCTCGCATGAGCTGCGCACACCGACCGCGGTCATCCTCGCCCAGTGCGACTATGCCCGCAAGCACGCGGAGGACCCCGCGCAGTACGCGCAGGCGGTCGAGGTGATCGAACGGCAGGCCGGCAAAATGTCCGCGCTGATCAGCCAGCTTCTGCAGATGACCCGCCTGGAGCAGGGGACGCAGCGCGCCTGCTTTGAGCAGGCGGATCTGAGCAGCCTGGTGGAAGTCGTTTGCACGGAGCAGCCCGCGTTTCCCAAGGATATCACCCTGCAGGCCGATATCCAGCCGGAGGTCGAAGCCTGCTTCGATGTCACGCTGATCAGCCGCCTGCTGCAAAACCTGATCGATAATGCCGTGCGGTATGGCAGGCAGGGCGGCCACATCTGGGTCACGCTGCGCAGGGAAAAGAAGGATATTCTGCTCGCTGTGCGGGACGATGGCATCGGGATCGCTCAGGAACAGCAGGAGAAGATATGGCAGCGGTTTTACCAGGTGGACGCTTCGCGCGGCAGCGAGGGGGGAACCGGACTGGGGCTGACCATGGTGCGCCAGATCGCTGCCCTGCATGGTGGAACGGTCACGGTGGAAAGCGCGTCCGGACAGGGGAGCTGTTTTACTTTGCGATTTCCTGCGGAGAACCGTCCGGAAGCGGCCGGAACGGCCGGCTGAAAAATTTTCAGAAAAATTTACTTTTTTAATGTTCTTTTAATGTTGGGCTGGTATGCTGTATATGAACTCAAACGAAAGGTGTGAGCAGGATGAAAAAACAGCTTACCATTATGACCGCCTCGCTGGTGCTGGCCGCAACTCTGGCAGGCTGCGCGCAGCCCGCGCAAAGAAGCGCCGCTCATATGAACTATATCGGTGCGGACGCGGCGAAAAACATGGCGGCAGCGGACGCGCAGGTCGATGCCGCGAACGCGAGCTTTTCGAGCGCCGACCTGGGCGAAAAGAACGGGCTTTCCTACTATCAGGTGGATTTTACCGCAAATGGCAGAGAATATCACTATGCGATTGACGCGATGACGGGTACGGTCATTGAATCGAGCAGCGCGGCTTCGGCGCAGCAGACCACGGGTGCGGGCCAGCAGGCCGCAACGGCAGGCCAGCAGGCCGCTGCCGCGGGGCAGGTGGATGAAAACCAGGCCAAGCAGATCGCGCTCGACCACGCCGGCGTCGCGGAAAGCGATACGTCGTTTTTGTGGGTAAAGCCGGATTATGAGGATGGCATCGCGGTCTATGAAGTGGAATTCTACGTTGCGTCAACCAATACCGAGTATGACTATGAGATCGAGGCCGCAACCGGAAGCATCCGCAGCTACGATTACGACGCGGAAAATTACCAGCCGGGGCAGCAGGGCGTGACCGGAGGTGCGGGAGAGGCGAAAAGCGAGCAGGAGATCCGCGACATCGCGCTGGCCAAGGTGCCGGGGGCGACGGAAAAGGATATCCGCCTGAAGCTGGACCATGATGACGGCCGCCTGCTTTACGAAGGCAAGATCGTGTATCAGGGGATGGAATATGAATTTGAAATCGACGCTTACAGCGGAGCCATCCAGGAATGGGATGCAGAGTCGATTTTTGATTAAAACCAACCAAAATAAAAGGAGGACAATACAATGAAAAAACTGATCTGCACGATGACGCTTGCCGCGCTGCTTTGCGGTGCTGCCGGCGCAGCAAACGGCTCTTACACAGTGACCGCGGAGTTGAGTCCGGATATCACGGTCAAAATCGACGGCGTGGAGCGCGTATTCTATAACGCGCAGGGCAAAGAGGTCCACCCGATCAGCTATGCAGGCACCACCTATGTGCCGATCCGTTCGATCGGCGAACTGATGGACAAAAATGTAAACTGGGATGAAGCGACCAGCACGGCGACGATCGGCGGCACGCGCGTCACACCGGACGCCACCGGCACGCCGGACCGGAATGCGAGGGAGCAGGAGATATCCCTGCGCATGGAGCCGGGCTATACCATTGTGATCGATGGGGTCAAGCGCACGTTCTATGATGTGAATGGCAAACAGGTCGATCCTGCGCTGTATAATGGCTCCATTTATCTGCCCATCCGCGCAATCGGCGAGATCATGGGCAAAACGGTTTCCTGGAATGAAGCGACGGAAACGGTATTCCTTTCCAGTGGTTCGGCGGATGGCAGCGTGACGGATTTTGATACCGCTAACCCCACAAAGCCGACCAACCCTGTAAATCCCACGCAGCCCACCGGCTCGGTAACGCTGGAGCAGGCCAAGCAGACTGCGCTTGACCATGCGGGCAAAACGGCATCGCAGGTCACCTTTGTCAAGGCCCATCAGGATTTTGACGACGGCCGCTGGGTTTACGAGGTCGAATTCATCGTCCAGTCCGGCAGCGCGTATCTGGAATACGATTATGAGATCGACGCTTCAACCGGCAAGATCATCAGCTACGACTATGATGCGGAGGGCTATCAGCCCTCCGGCAGCGGGAATTCCGGCGCAGGCGTATCGGTCAGCGAGTCCACCGCCAAGCAGACCGCGCTGAACCGTGTACCCGGCGCGAGCGCATCCAATATCTACAAGTTCAAGCTGGATTTTGACGATGGTCGCTGGGAGTACGAGGGAACGATTATTTACAACCAGATGGAGTACGAGTTCACGATCGATGCGAACACCGGATCGATTGTCGAATGGGATGTGGAATCCATTTACGATTAAGGAGCGGACAAAAGGCTGGGAGCCGTATAAGTCTCCCAGCCTTTTTATCTATTGCTGCCGGTGTGCCGGACGGTCGGCCTCCTGGCCGAGCCGGAGGACGCCGTAGGAATGCGTGACCGGCAGAAGCAGCACACAGGCCAGAGCCGCGCAGCGTCCCAGCTCGCACAGCAGCAGGGGAACGGCGAAAAACACCTCGCCATGCCGCGCGAAATCGCCGATCGCGGCCAGGCCGGCCGCGGAAAAATTGGGGTAGGGCAGCAGCGCGGCGGTATGTGGGCCGAGCAGCAGGAGGGCGCGCAGGGAAAGCAGCGCGAGCAGCGCGCCGCCTGCGCTCAGCCCGCGGGAGGCAGCGCCGGCCAGCCCGTCCGGAAGCGCAAGCGAAAGCGCCAGCGCTGCAGGCAGCAGGGCGCGGAGGATTGCGCCGGCCTGCCCGAGCAGCGGAGCGGCGGGCGCCTCCCAATAGCTGATGCGAAGCTCGCCGAGCGTGAGGATGCCCGACAGTATCAGCACCGCGCCCGCGACCCACGCCACCGGCAGCGCCCACATGGCGCACCGGTTCAAGCCTGTCGTGGCGGTCAGGAGCGTACACACGGTCAGCAGCAGAATAAGGCTCCAAAGCGGGCGGGACGGAAACACGGTGTTCCGCAGGAAAAGCCCCATGCGCGCGAGGGACTGGGTCAGTGGCCAGAGCGCGAACAGTGCGAGCGCCCACTGCAATATACGGTACCGGCGCCAAAATGGCGCGATGCGCGCCCCGCCGGCACAGAGCAGCGCGCAGATCAGGCTGGCTAACGCGGCGGCATACATGGTCTGGCCATCGACCGGCAGATAAAGGAGTTCGCTGAGCGGCAGCAGCGCGAACAGCGCCGCGCCCCAGCGGGGAAACAGCCGCTCACGCATCTGCGCCGCCTCCGATCTCGCCGCCATCCAGGAAGCAGGAAAGGCGCTCCTCGGAAAAAACCGCCGTGCCTGCGGGGGCGGTCTGGCCGAATTCATCCAGATACAGCGCGGGCAGGATCGCGGTGCCGTTGGCGTGCAGCACCTCGGTGGCGCGGTAGAGCGGCATGTCGGGCAGCGTGCCGGACCGCGCCGCCTGGTCCAGCATTTCGCTGAGGGCGTAGACCTCGTCGTCGTTTTCCAGCAGCACATCCGCCGCGCCGCCGCGAACGACTGCAACGCGCAGGGAAAGGCGGACGTTGTTGTCCTCGCAAAGATAGTCCGCCAGGGGCAGGATGCTTTCCGAGGCCACGTCTTCCGAAATCAGAAGCACCTGTGCATGGCTGAGATACAGCTCGCCCGGCAGGATGTTGCGGAGATTGCGCACCAGCTCAGGCAGGTCGTGGCTGGTAACGGAAAGATAGGCGGGCGCCGCGGCGTCGTCCAGGCTGTCCTGCCGGACGACCTCGGCGGTGAGGCGGTAGCCCGCGTCGATCCGGTCGAGCGCCAGAGCCGATACGGGCGATACCTCGCGCGAGCAGCCGCACAGCAGCAGCAAAAGCAAGGGAAAAAGCAGCTTTCGAACGGTTTTCAAGGATTGTCCCCCTTTGCAGATTTTCGGCTTCGTTTGACCGGAAAACGGTCATACCGCATAAAGAACCAGGGGGAGCGGAGCCAGGCGTCCTCCTGTTCGGAACGGATACGCGGGACCAGATTGAGCAGATACGGGATGGAGCAGGAGTGCATGCGGCAGAGCCAGGCAAGAATGAGCGCAAGCGCAAGCCCCACGCCGTACAGGCCGTAGGCGGCCGCCGCGGCCAGCAGGGCAAAGCGCAGCCAGAGCGCAGCGGCCTGCAGCTTGGGGACCATCAATCCGGTCACGCCTGCGATCGCGACGACAATGACGGTGGGGGCGGCGGCGAAACGGGCGGATACGGCGGCTTGTCCGAGTACGAGGCCGCCGACGATGCTCATGGTCTGTCCCATGGCACCGGGGGTGCGCGCGCCGGCCTCCTTGAGCGCTTCCAGCACCAGCAACAGCAGAAGGGTCTCCCAGCCGATCGGCAGCGGCACGCCGCGCTGCGCGGCCGAAACCGCGAACAGCAGGCGGGCGGGTACCAGCTCCCGATGGTACAGCATCAGCGCGACATAGACCGCGGGAAAGGCGATCGTAAAGAAAAAGCCCAGGACGCGCAGCACCCGTGAGAGGTTGGCCTGCAGAAAGCTGATATAGTAGTCGTCATTGGACTGAAAGCATTCCTGGAACAGGAACGGTGCGGTCAGCACCACAGGGCTGCCGTCCACCACGAGCGCGCAGCGCCCTTCCAGCAGACGGGCGGCTACGACATCCGGCCGCTCGGTCGTACCCAGCGTCGGGAAGGGAGACCAGCGGTGATCCCGAATGCGTTCGGCCAGGTAGTTGGCATCCAGCACGCTGTCGATATCAAGCGATTCCAGCTTGCGGCGCAGGTGCGCGACCAGCTTTTGCTCGCACACGCCGGACAGATAGCAGAGACAGACGACCGTGTTGGTGCGCCTGCCCGCGCGCAGGAAGGTGAATTTCAGGCGCTTATCGTTCAGCCGGCGGCGAATCAGCGCAAGGTTGGGCATGAAGCACTCGGTAAAGCCCTCGCGCGGGCCGGAAAGCACCCGTTCGTTTTCCGGCTCGGAGGCGGACCGGACGGAAAACCCCTTGGTATTGACCACGACTGGCCGCGCGTCCCCCTCGGTGAACACGACTGAGTCGCCATAGAGGAAGGAGGCGAACAGCTTGCTGGTGTCGGTCTCCACGCGGCTGTCGTTTACCTGAAGGATGGTTTGGGAAAGCTCGTCGGCGGAGACGCGCTTGCAGTCCGAGCAGACGATCGGACGGATCACGCTCTGGTTGATGGCGATGGAGTTGACCATGCCGTCGAAAAAGAACACAGCGCAGGAAAGCCCCCTGTGACCTATGGCACGCCGGACCACAAAGGTATTATCCCCTTGAAAAATCGCCTGCATCAGGCGGATGTTGGTTTCAAGATCGGTGGAAAACGTTATTTTATCCATAGCTTCACCCCTTTGCCAGGGGTATTTTGCACCAAACCGCGAAAGCTTATGCACCGGTGAGGTCCTCGGCCAGCGTTTTGCCGAACAGGCGGATCGCCGCAAGCGCTTCGGGCATCGTATTGCCGGAGGAGCCGACCTCGACCAGCATTGAGCCCGGCCGCGCATGCTGGTTAAAGCGCTGGGTGCGCAGGTTGACCGGCCGCATCAGCCCGGGATAGGTGCGGTTGAGCTTATATTGCAGGCTGGCGACGTAATTGAGATTATCGCGCCAGTCCGGATGGGTCAGGCCGCCGTCGTCCGTGCCGACAACGAACATCAGCTGCGCCATTTCTTCCCCGTCGATCGTGCAGGAGGTTTTATAGGCGCGTCCATCGTCTGTCAGGATGGAATCGCGGTGTACGTCGATCACGATCTGGATGGAAGGGTATTCGGCCAGCGCCTCCTCTATCGCGGCGAGGGAGCGGTCATAAGAACCGGAATAGGCGGGGGAATCAAAAATATCGCGGATATGCACCGCCTGTATGCCGTTGGCCTCCAGAACCTTTTGCAGCTCGTCGCCGACGCGTACAACGTTGTATTTGGTATCGGTCGTGCGCTCGGTTTCGGTTGGCGTGTAGGGAAAGGCAGCGTCGGGCGTGTAGCTTTCGCTGCCGTGGGTATGTACGATCAACACCTGCGGGCCGTCCCCGTTGTCACGGATCGAGGCGTTGGCCGCGAGACAGGAGGCGACATCTACCTCATAAGAGGTTTCGTTGTTGATCGTGACGGTGGCCGCTTTATCGGCCGCGTGGAGGACGGGCGCGTCGTTTTCCTCCTCCAGCGGGATGTAGGCGCTTTCCGCGATCGGGTCTGACGCCTGTTCGTCGCGTGCTGCGGCCGCGGTGCGCGGGGCGAATACCTCGGTGGTTTCCGGAAAAAAGCCAAGCTCGAGGGAAACGGCGCGGGCGATGAAGCCTGTGTTGCCGGCCAGGCGGTCGAGCGCCTGCTGCGCCAGCTCCTCGCCGCCCGCGCGGGCGAACATCAGGAGCGATACGGCCAGACACAGGGCGACAGCGGCGGAAAGCTGTATGCCGCCCCGCCGCCGGTGTTTGGGTCTGCGTCTTCTCATATCCGCCACCTCCCTAAGTCTTGTCTCTATCATACGCGCGCCAGCGCGCGAGTATGACCGAATTGTGACGATTGTTTCAGGACAGATACAGGTCGATATCCGAAACGGTGAGATGCGGGTGCAGCGCCATGTTGACCGCGTAGCCGATCATACGGGAGATATCTGCGACCTCGCGGTCGATGTCGCGCGTGGTAATCATCACGGGACGGGAAAGGTCTTCCAGCGCTTCGCAGGTCGGCCCGCCAAGCTGCCCCGCGATCTCGTGCGCGAGCGTCGCGCCATCCACGACGGTTGGCACGCCGATAGCGATGACCGGCACGCCGAGCGTGTGTTCGTTCAACGCGGCGCGCGCGTTGCCCACGCCCGCGCCCGGCGTGATGCCGGTGTCCGCAAGCTGCACCGTGCGCAGCAGGCGTGAGAGGCGTCCGGCCGCCAGCGCGTCGATAGCGAGTACGGCCGAGGGTTGGATGCGGTCGAGGACGCCGCAAACCACCTCGCCCGTCTCAACGCCGGTTTGCCCCAGAACGCCGGGCGCCAGCGCGGAAACCGGACGCCAGGAAGAAAACACATCGGGTACCTGTTCGACCAGATGCCGTGTGGCAATCACATGGTCAGCCGCCTGCGGGCCGATCGCGTCCGGCGTAATCATGCGGTTGCCGAGTCCGGCGACCAGAACCGGGCCGTCCGGAGCCTGGGAGGGAAGCAGCTCGCGCAGCAGCGTACTCAGTGCGCGGCAGGCGCGGGGGAATGCGTCCTCCTCGCGGCGGATCAGCGCGTCCAGCTCCAGCGTCAGGTACCGGCCGCGCGGCTTGCCGATCTCCCGTGCCGCATGATCGGTGCGGATCTCTACCTCGTTGACGGAAAAACCCTCCAGCGTGCGCTCGGTCTGCCTGACCTGCCGGTGATCGGCGGCCTGGTCCATATTTTCGATCGCTTCGACCGCAAGGTCTGTGCGAAAAGACATGTCGCTCCCTCCTTTTTTCTGTAGTTTGCGAGAGGCGGCCGGTTTTATGCAGGGCGCGCGGGAAGAAAAGACGGCGCCTCGGCGCCGCTGTCAGGGCGGGAAAGCGGGTGGGAGAATTAAAATTCGAAAAAGAGGAAAAAATGCTTGCAATTTGAAAAAACTGATGGTAGAATAGAACTACTGACGAATAGAGAAAAAAGGAGGTGTTTTCGGAATGCCCAACATCAAGTCTGCAAAGAAGCGCGTCAAGGTGAACGCTGTCAAGGCGATGAACAACCAGATGGCGAAGAGCGCGCTCAAGACCACGCTGAAGAAGTTCGATACGGCCGTTGCTGCCGGCGATAAGGCGGAAGCGACTGTTGCTTATACGACTGCCGTCAAGGCGGTTGATCAGGCGGCTGCCAAGCACCTCCTGCATAAGAACAACGCGGCCAACAAGAAGAGCAAGATGACCGTTAAGCTCAACGGCATGGCGTAACCTGTGTTCCAAAATCCCAAGGCTTTTGCCTTGGGATTTTTTATTGCCGTAAATTAGCTTTGTGGACAGTCATTTAGAAAATCATCGAAATAATGCTTGACATTTTGGAGGAGGAATAGTATTCTTTATTTAGATAATTATCTAAATAAAATGCAGGCGCGGCTATGCGCCGGAAAGAGGTGTGCGGAAATGGGGTTCCAGAAAAGCTTTAAGGCGCTCAGCGACCCAATCCGGCGGGATATCCTTGCGCTGCTGCGCGCGGGTCCGATGGCGGCAGGTGATATCGCAGCCCATTTTCAGGTTTCCGGAGCGACGGTTTCGCATCATTTGTCGATTCTGCGTGACGCGGGGCTGGTGCTGGACGATAAACAGGGGAAGTACATCTACTATGAACTCAACATGTCTGTGGTCGACGAGATCCTGGAATGGGTCACGGCATTGAAAGGTGGAGATAAGCATGAAAAAAATCAGTAAAGCCCAAATTTTTGTCTGGATATTGGCGCTGGTGCCGCTGGTGCTGGCTGCGGCGGTATACGGCAGGCTGCCAGCGCAGATCCCGATGAGCTGGGATTTCGGCGGCGAGGTGGGCTACGAGCCGAAGTGGCACCTGTGGCTGATTGCGGGTCTGTCGCCGCTGCTGGCGGCGCTGTTCTATGGTATGCCGGCGCTCGACCCGAAGAGGCGCAATTATAATAAGTTTTTCGGGTCCTATATCGGCTTCCAGCTCATGATGATGCTGTTCCTGATTATCATGAACGGCATCTGTGTGGTTGAGGGACTGCGCCCGGGTACGGTCAATGTGGCGATGGCGGTATGTCTGGTGGTCAGCCTGGTCATGGTGTATGTGGGGAATATGATGCCCAAAATCCGCATGAACTGGTACTGCGGCATCAAAAATCCGTGGACATTGTCCAGTGAAGCGGTATGGACACGCACACACCGCATTGGCGGCCGCATGTTTTTCGCGGCAGGCATGGTCGGCCTGCTGGGCGCGTTTATACCCAATAATACGGCGCGGATCGCGCTGCTGTTCGGGCCGCTGCTGCTGGCGGCACTGGTGCCGACCGTGCTGAGCTACCTGTGGTTCCGCGCGGAGCAAAGGGAGCGGGCATGAAACGCCTCCTGATTTACCTGGTCACGACCTTTGGGCTGACATGGACGTTTTGAAGCATTGGCGTCAGCGGACCGGTTGTGATGGGGATGCCCGTTGCGGAGCTGGCTGCGGCGGATTGTCTGCAAAATGTCGTCCATCTGGGGAAAATGCAGGAAAAATAGCGGGAAATGGCGTGTGAAAAGCTGGTAACAAAGGCAGAGGTGACATTTTTAGTCAAGTTTTAACTTGTCAAGTGGGGAGCAATGTGTTATAATCTTGCAGTAAGTTTGCATGGGTGGTGAATACAACCCATGTTTTCAACCTTACGGCAAGGAGAAGATTATGACAAGAACGCGTAAGCTGGCAGCGTTGCTGCTGCTTGTTGCCGTCGTTGCGGTGAGCGTGCTGACTGCGGCGCTCGCGACGGACAACACAAAGACCTATGCGTATTTGCCCGATCACTCAGTTTATTTTTATGATGTTGCAGAGGGCTACGCATGGGCTCACCGCGAGATCGATACGCTGGCGATGAACGGCGTTGTCAAGGGCGGGGGGAACCATCTGTTCTATCCGGGCAACTCTATCACACGCGCGGATTTCATCGTTATGCTGGATCGGGCGTACGGCATGAGCGAGGCGCTGGACAGCGGTGCGATCGCGTCTCAGGGAAGCTTTGCCGATGTGCCGCAGGATGCCTATTACAGCAAGGCGGTGACCGCGGCCAAGGCCTTTGGCGTGGCGAACGGGACAGCGGATAACCGCTTCCTGCCCAGCCGGCCCATGACGCGCGAGGACGCGATGGTGTTTCTCAAGCGCACGATCGACCGCACCCAGCTCGACCTGAGTGCCGGCTCGCTCGCGGGCTTTTCGGATGCCGGTCAGGTTGCCGTGTATGCAGCGGATTCCGTCAGCGCGCTGGTGGCCGCAAAGGTGATCGGCGGCTCGGATGGCAGGCTGAACCCCAAGATGAACGTCACGCGCGCGGAGATGGCGGTCATGCTGTACCGCGCCACCCATTTGCGCGAGCAGGGCGGCGGCGCAGTCTATCAGGCCCGCGGCGATATTGTTAACGTCTGCATCGGCGCGCAGAGCTACTGCGACGTGGTGATTGAGAATTATGACCCGACCGTCCATTATGGCGAGCTGATGCGCTATTCCATGCTGCGGCAGGAAAACGGCGTAATGTATATTACGCTGGAGGAGAACCAGTCGATCGACCGGACGGGCGTTTATACCGCCGGCCAGCTTGTGCTGGACCATCAGGCCGGCGAGGGAGCGGGGACTACCGCTTATCCGGTCGCCGCAAACTGCGTGGCAATTGATGTGTCGCAGCCCTATCATCAGATAAAATCGCCGGTCAGTACGGGCAGTATTTACAACTACTGCTACCCTTCCATCGTAAACGGAGAAGTGACCGTCATTTATTATACCCGTCCGTAAACAGCAGATCCATCGGAAAATCCGGTGGATCTTTTTTTGTTCAGAGAGGCTTGACTCTGACACGTTGTAAGGGGCCATACTGGCCGTGAGCGCAAAAAAACACGGATATCTGTGAAAGGAGAACAATCATCCGGTCCGCCAAAAGCAGGCATAAAAGAAAAGCAGCCGTACCGGTAAGTACGGCTGCTTGCTTTTTATAACTGTGCGGCAAATACTCGGTCGAGCGCGGGCCAGCTCCGCTTCAGTGAGACGGGACGCCCCTCGCGCCCCATAAAGCAGTGCCGGCTTTCTCCCTCGCAGCGCAGCTCGCCGGTCTGCGCGTCGCGCACCTCATACCGCAGCGCCATGCGGACGCCGTTGTATTCGATGATACGCGCGGAGATTGACACCACATCTCCAAAATGCGCCATGGTTTTGTATTTGCAGCAGACCTCGAGCACCGGACTGCCGAAGCCCTCGGCCTCGATGCGGTTGTATCCGTAACCGAGCTGTTCGAGCAGGTCGACGCGGGCTTCCTCGAACCAACGGATATAGTTGGAGTGATGGACGATGCCCATACCGTCTGTCTCGTAATATTGGACCTTGTGTTCATAGGGGGTCATGGAAAACGCTCCTTTTGGGAATAAAGCGCCCCTTACGGGGCGCTTTTCCGGTTGCTTATCACTTGAAGTACTGCACGCCGCCCGCAAAGATCGGCTGATACTTTTCGCCGTAGATATTTCTGCCGACGAACGGGCTGTAACGCTCGGTGTGGCCCATCTTGCCGAGCACGCGGCCGTCCGGACTGGTGATGCCCTCAATCGCGCACAGCGAGCCGTTCGGGTTCCAGGCGATGTCCATGGAGGGCTCGCCCGCCAGGTCGGTGTACTGGAACGCGATCTGTCCGTTCTGCGCCAGGTTGTCGATCACATGCTGCGGGGCGACGAAGCGGCCCTCGCCGTGCGATACCGCGATCGAATGCAGGTCGCCTACCTCGCAGGCGGACAGCCACGGGCTCTTGACCGAGGCTACGCGCGTGGTGACATAGCGGCTCTGGTGGCGGCCAATCAGGTTGAAGGTCAGCGTCGGGTCGTCGCCGGTCATTTCGTCGCGGATCTCGCCATAGGGGACAAGGCCGAGCTTAATGAGCGCCTGGAAGCCGTTGCAGATGCCGAGCATCAGGCCGTCGCGCTTTTGCAGCAGCTCGTGAATGCTGTCCTTGATGGCGGGGTTGCGCAGGAACGAGGCGATAAACTTGCCCGAGCCGTCTGGCTCGTCGCCGCCGGAGAAGCCGCCCGGCAGAATGACCATCTGCGCGCGGCGGACAGCCTGTTCGAGCTGCTCGGCGGACTGGTGCAGCGCGTCCGCGGAGAAGTTGCGCACCACAACGATCTCGGCCGCGCCGCCCGCGTTTTCCACCGCGCGCGCGGTGTCATATTCGCAGTTCGTGCCGGGGAACACCGGAATAACAGCCAGGGGCTTGGCGGTCTTGACCGCCGGGGCCTTGCCGCTGCGCTCGGTCCAGGATACCTTGGCCAGATGCTCGTCCGCTGCGTCCGCGCGGGTCGGGAACACGCTCTCCAGGCGGCTCTCGAACGCCGCGGTCAACTCGTCCAGCGGCACGCGCTCGCCCGCGACCGTGACCGCGCCGTCGTCCGTCGTGCGGCCGACCAGCCAGTAAGCAGGCAGGTCCTCCGACGCTTCGATCAGGATACCGCCGAAATTCTTGAGATACAGCGCCTCGGTGGGGAAGGACTCGTCAAACGCAAAGCCGATCTGGTTGCCGAGCGCCATCTTGCTCACGCCCTCGGCGATACCGCCCACGGACAGCGCCCACGCGGACACTGCCTTGCCGGCGGCGATGAGGTTCGCAACCTCGTTCCAGACGTGCTTCATGGTCTGGTAATCGGGCGAGCCGTCCTGGAAGTACGGCGCATCAAAGAAGTAGACAGGATGGCCCGCGGCCTTGAACTCGGGCGAGATCAGGCGGGACGCGTCCTGCGGGGCGATCGCAAAGGAGACCAGCGTCGGCGGTACGTCCATATCGTCGAACGAGCCGCTCATGGAGTCCTTGCCGCCGATCGCGCCCAGACACAGCTCCTCCTGCGCGTTGTATGCGCCGAGCAGCGCGGAAAGCGGCTTGCCGAAGCGCTTGGGGTCCTTGCCAAGACGCTCGAAATACTCTTGGAAGGTGAGGTAGGCGGTCTCAAAGTCACAGCCTGCCGCCACCAGCTTGGCGACCGACTCGATCACCGCCGCCGACGCGCCGAGATACGGGTTCTGCTCGGTGTAGTACGGGTCAAAGCCGAACGCCATCACGGAGGCGGTTTCGCATTGGCCGGAGAGCGCGGGCATGGTCGCGGCCATGACCTGCGCCGGGGTGAGCTGGTACTTGCCACCAAACGGTATGAATACCGAGTTTGCGCCGATCGACCCGTCAAACCGCTCGACAAGGCCGCGTTCCAAGCAGATGCCGAGCGTGGAAGCGTGGTTCAGCAGCTTTTCCCTTTCGGTCTGGCCCTCCGGTGCGCACACGATGGACGGCATAGGCAGGGCGGCGACCTCGGCGGTCACATGCTTGGCGCAGCCGTTGGTGTTCAGGAAGCCGCGGGAAATATCGACAATGGTGTTTCCGTTCCAGGTCATGCACAGGCGGTTTTTATCCGTGACCGTCGCCACAGCGACCGCTTCGATGTTTTCCTTTGCGGCGGCGGCGATGAACGCATCCGCGTCTTTTGCGCGCACGACGACCGCCATACGCTCCTGCGATTCGGAAATCGCCAGCTCGGTACCGTCCAGCCCGTCATATTTCTTGGGTACAGCGTCCAGATTGATGTCCAGACCGTCCGCCAGTTCGCCGATCGCGACCGACACGCCGCCCGCGCCGAAGTCGTTGCAGCGGCGGATCATGCGGGTGACCTCGCCGTTCCGGAACAGGCGCTGGATCTTGCGTTCCTCCGGCGGGTTGCCCTTCTGCACCTCCGCGCCGCAGGTTTCAAGCGATTCCTCGGTGTGCTTTTTGGAGGAGCCGGTGGCGCCGCCGCAGCCGTCGCGGCCGGTCTTGCCGCCGAGCAGGATGACGATATCGCCGGCCTCGGGTACCTCGCGGATGACGTTTTCCAGCGGGGCCGCGCCGACGACCGCACCGATCTCCATACGCTTGGCTACATAACCCGGGTGATAGATCTCATGCACCAGGCCGGTGGCCAGGCCGATCTGGTTGCCGTAGGACGAATAGCCCGCGGCCGCGGTCTGGCACAGCTTGCGCTGCGGCAGCTTGTGTTCGAGTGTTTCGGAGAGCGGCACCGTCGGGTCGCCCGCGCCGGTCACGCGCATGGCCTGATAAACATAGGAACGGCCGGAGAGCGGGTCGCGGATCGCGCCGCCGAGGCAGGTCGCCGCGCCGCCGAACGGCTCGATCTCGGTCGGGTGGTTGTGGGTCTCGTTTTTGAACATCAGCAGCCAGTCCTCATAGCGGCCGTCCACCAGCGCCTTGACCTTGATCGAGCAGGCGTTGATCTCCTCGGACTCGTCGATATTCTTGAGGTAGCCGCGCTTTTTGAGCACCTTTGCGCCCGCGGTGGCAATATCCATCAGGGTGACTGGACGCTTTGCCGCCTTCTCCTCGCCGTAGACCTCGACGCGCGCCCTGAGATACCGGTCGAATGCGTCCTGCACCATCGGGTCGTCAATCTTCACGCCGTCGATCTCGGTCAGAAACGTGGTGTGACGGCAGTGGTCGGACCAGTAGGTGTCCACCATGCGCACCTCGGTGATGGTCGGGTCGCGCTTTTCCTCATCGCGGAAGTAGGCCTGCAGGAACTTGAGATCATCCAGGTCCATGGCAAGCCCCATGTTTGCCAGCAGGTCGGAGAGCGCGGCCTCGTCCATATGGATAAAGCCGACGACCGAGGCGACCGTGGTCGGGATCGCATATTCGACCCTGAGGGTCGCGGGCTTGTCCATCGAAGCCTCGCGCGCCTCGACCGGGTTGATGAGGTAGCCGCGGATCTTGTCCATGTCCGCGCCGGTCAGCGCGCCTTCCAATACATAGATTTTTGCCGCGGCGACCGCCGGCCGCTCGCCGCCGGTCAGAAGCTGGATGCACTGCGCGCACGAGTCCGCGCGCTGGTCGAACTGGCCGGGCAGCGGCTCGACCGCAAGCACGGTATGAGCGCCCGCCGGACGGGGGAAGTCCTCGTCGTAGCACACGTCCGCCATCGGCTCGGAAAAGACGATGCCCTTGGCTTTTTCATAGGCTTCGGGGGCGAGGCCCTCGGTATCGTAGCGGCAGAGATAACGGACGTGGGTCAGCCCTTTGATCTCCAGCAGGTCGCGCAGGCTGGCGAACAGGCTGCGCGCCTCAACGTCGAAGCCGGGCTTTTTTTCGGAATAACAACGATTGACGCTCATGGTATCGTGTCCTCTCTTTTTATTCTTAACAAGATACTATCTATTTTACCTGTTTTACCCGTATAAATCAATCGGTGAGGGCGACAAATTCCGGAGGAATTCAGGGTTTTCTCTGTATATCCTTGCTGCGCGGACAAATCCCAACCAGTCCAATAGCGGTGAATTTGCTTTTCGGTTTTCTTTGAAACTCGTGCGTATCAGGTCTTGTAAAACCGGCCGGATGCGGTATAATAAAATCAAAGGGGGAGCGGCGGAATCCCGCCGCTCCCGTATTCAAAAAGACGGGCCGCAGCGCTGAAAAGGGGAGGCGCGGCCGCGCCTGGTATCAAATTATGCCGCGCCTTCCCGCGCGGTTACAGGAGGAAAAACCAATGGAAATCAAGCTCTCACCGTCTATTTTGTCCGCTGATTTCGCAAATCTTGCACGCGATATCAAAATTGCCACCGACGCGGGCGCGGAATATGTGCATGTCGATGTCATGGACGGGCATTTTGTTCCAAACATCACGATCGGCGCGCCTGTAGTCAAGGCGCTGCGCAAGGCCACCGACAAGGTGCTCGACGTACATCTGATGATCAGCGATCCGGACCGGTATCTGGATGATTTTATCAAGGCCGGTTCGGATATCATCACCGTACATTACGAATCCAACGGGGATACGCGGGAGCAGCTCAAAAAAATCAAGGCGGCGGGCGTCAAGGCTTCCTGCACGATCAAGCCGGGTACGCCGGCGGACGTGTTGTTCCCGCTGCTGCCATACTGCGATATGGTGCTGATTATGACGGTGGAGCCGGGCTTCGGCGGCCAGGGCTTCATTCCGGAATGCATGGACAAGATCCGTGCGGTGCGCGCGGAAATCCAGAAGCACGGCTATTCCTGTGAGCTGGAGATCGACGGCGGCGCGAAGTTAAACAATACCGCGGATATCGTGGCAGCGGGCGCGGATGTGATCGTTGCCGGCTCGGCCGTGTTCGGCGGCGATATCGCGGCAAACGTCAAGGGCTTCCATCAGGTCTTTGCGGAGGGGGCGGCCAAAGCGGCCTGGACGAAATAATCCGGCGGGGCCGGAATATGCGGGCGGATTTTACTCCGCCCGTATTTTTTTTGTTGACAAAAAGGACGGATCGGAGTATACTCAAAATAGAAATTAAAATAGTATTAAAAAGTGAGATAAAAAGGAGAGGATTGGATGGCGGACGCCGGACGTCTCAAGCAGGTCAATATGACGTTGATCCGCGAAGCCATGCGCGGGGGCGGCGAGCACAGCAAGAACGAACTGGCGCGCCGGACCGGCCTCAGCTTTCCTACAGTCAGCCGCATCGTAGACGACCTGGTGGAAGCGGGAGAGGCGAAGGAAACCGGAACGGCGGCCTCCACCGGCGGGCGGTGCGCGAAGCAGTATGCGCTGGATCCGGCATACCGCCTGTTCCTGTGCCTGCGGCTGGAGGGGCGGCGGCTCAGCTGGTTTGTGTGCGATTTGAATGGAACACGTCTGGAGCAGGAGGAAACCGAAAGCACAAACGGTATCCTGCACGATATAGACACGCTGGCGATGCGTGTGAAAGCGCGTTACCCGCAGCTTGCGGCTGCTGCAATGGGCTATGACGGCCCGCTGCAGAATGGCGTGGCGGCCGGTTCGGTCAGTCATCCGGAGCTGCGGGGCGTGAGCTTGCAGGCGCATCTGGAACATAGCTTCGGCCTGCCCGTGGCGGTCGAACGGGATATGTATCTGGTGTCGGTCGGCTGCTGCTGCCGGAGAAAGCAGGCTCCCAAAGCATTGGTGTGCGTTTATCTGGGGCGGTCGGGCATCGGCGCAGGCGCCGCGATCGGCGGAAAGGCGTTTCATGGCGCGAATGGATTTGCCGGGGAGCTGCATTATCTGCCGATCAAAAACAATTTGGAATATGCCAAAAGCCATTTCGCGGGAGCGGATATGGTGGCGTACTATATGCAGGTGATTCGGGCGTATGCCGCGCTGCTCAATCCGGACCGCGTGGTGCTGTACGACGACCCGCTGATTTTCGGCAAGGTGGAGCGTATCCGCAACGCCTGTGCGCAGACGCTGCCGCCGCAGGCGCTGCCGGTAATCGAGCTTTCGCGGGAATTCACGCAGGATTATGAGGCCGGACTGTGCGCGCTTGCGCTCGGATTGGTGGAGGAACGCCTATGAACTGTTTTGTTTTTGATATTGACGGGACACTGATCGATACGGCGGCGGTGGACCAGCAATCCTTTCAACAGGCGCTGCGGGAGTTCGGATACCATTACTCGTTGGAGGAGCTGCGCTTTTCGTTCGGCATGCCGGGACGAAAGTCCCTGGAAAAGCTGGCTATCCCGCCGGAAAGGATAGAGCCGGTCATGGCGCGCTGGGAGACGTTGTCGCGCGACCGTCTGCATGAGGTGGAGGTTTACGAGGGGATCATCCCCTTGCTCGAGGCGCTGCACGCCGCGGGGAAGCGGTGCGGGATCGTGACCTCGCGCACCAGGCTGCAGTTGGGGTACGGGTTTACCCCTTTGGGGCTGAACCACTATTTTGACGCGATCGTCTGCGCGGACGATGTCGAGCATCCGAAGCCCGCGCCGGACGGGCTGGTGGAATGCATCCGCCGCCTGGGCGGTTCGGCGGAGCAGGCCGTTTACATTGGGGACAGTGCCTACGATATGCAGTGTGCCGCGGCGGCGGGGGTGAAAAGCGCCCTGGCGCTGTGGGGCAGCGAAACGCCGGATGCGTTACAGGCTGATATGCGGCTGGCGCATCCGTCTGAACTCCTCCTGCTGTAACAAAAAAACACCGGCTTTTTGCCGGTGTTTTGCTTTGTCAGTTGACGGCCTGTTCGTCCCTCGCTTCAGCCTGCGCGCTGAGCTGCGCCTCCAGCCAGCGGGAGATATCGCCGAACGCCTGCAGCCGGTCAAGCTCGTTGAAGATATCGTGCCGCGCGTCCTTGTAAAAAATCACCTCGATGTTTTTCAGCCCCGCGCCGCGGTACAGGTTGACGACCCGCCGCACACCCTCTCCGTATTTTCCGACAGGGTCCTTATCTCCGGACAGGAACAGGAGCGGAAGCGTGTTTGGCGTCCGGCGGAACGTGCTGTTCGCGTTGGCCTTGATGACCAGGGTGTACAGGTCGCGGAAGCCGGTCGCGGTGAAGATAAAATTGCATTTTTCATCCGACTGGTAAAGGGAAACCACATCCCTGTCACGGCTGATCCAGTCGAAGATCGAGTGCGGGTTTTTAATCCGGCGGTTATAGCCCCGAAACGTGATGGTGGATAGGAAGCCGCTGCGGTAGGTCACGCCGCGGCTGCGCGCGATCGAGTCGGCAAGGTGCGCGGCGCTGATCGCCGCCGGCTGCGGGCCGGCCGTGCCGGTCAGGATACAGCCGGATAAACGGTCGCCGTACTCGGTCAGGTACAGGCGGACGATCAAAGAACCCATGGAATGCCCCAGGATAAAGTAGGGCAGGTTCGGGTAGCGGCGCTGCATCAGGTCGGTGAGCTGCTTGACGTCTTCAACAAGGTACTTCCAGCCGTCCCGCGCGGAAAAAAAGCCGAGGTCGGCATCGCGGGAGACCGAAGCGCCGTGGCCGATATGGTCGTTCCCGCAGACGATAAAGCCGAGACCGCACAGATATTTTGCAAAAGCGGTATAACGCGAAAAATATTCGCACATGCCGTGGGACAACTGCACGATGCCGCGCAGCTCGGACTGTTCCGGCGTCAGGATATAGTATGTGACATTGGACACACCGTTCGCGCTTTTATAAATATTTTGGGTACACTTGATATTCATATAGCACACATCCGTTCGGCGGGTAGATTTACTGCCAATATCATACCACAAAACAGGCCGTGTGTGCATAGAATTTGAGCAAAATTAACAAAGCGTTTATAAATTTGTTTGCTTGTCACCGGGGCGGCAGGATGCTATAATAAAAGAAACAGTTGAAAACGGGGTGCTTATTATGCCTTATATTGGTATTTCTACGTCCAAAATCCTTTCCGAAGAGCAAAAAGACGCGCTCAAAAGCGAACTGGGCCGCAAAATCAGCGTGATCCCAGGCAAGACCGAGGCAAAGCTGATGGTTGATATTTCGGATGGACACAGCATGTATTTTGCAGGGGAAAAACGGGAGCTGGCGTTCCTGGATGTGCGCTGCTATGGCTCTACCGAGTTTGAAAACAAGAAAGCCTTTACCGAGGCCGCGTTCACCGCGGTGCAGCAGACGACCGGCCTGCCGCAGGATGGCATTTACCTCTCCTATGGGGAATTTGCCAACTGGGGTACGCTGGGCAGCATGAAATAAGGCTTTTCAGTGTGCGGAACGGCCGCTCCCTGTGCTGTGGGAGCGGCCGTTTTGATTTTGCAAATTGTTCACAAATAAATGGTTGACACTGTTAACAAATTGAAGTACCATAAAAATAACGGAAGCATTCAGAAAGGAGGACGCGGAATGATCCACTGGGAAGACGATTTTTTGAAGGACACGGTCAAACTGGAAAAGCTGTACCGAAGCTGTTTTCAGGATGCGGCCGCCGGATACCAGCTCTCGCCGAACGAAACCGCGGTGCTGCTGTTCCTGTGTAGCCATGCGCCGGAGCAGGATACTGCAACCGATATCGCGCAGTCCCGCGGCATTTCCAAGGCGTTGGTCGCGCGCAGCGTGGATGGGCTGCACCGGCGCGGCTTCCTTGCCTGCGAGCGGGATGCAAGCGACCGCCGCGTCGTGCATCTCCGCCTGTGCGGGGAGGGTGTCGCAGCGGCGGCGCAGCTGCAGAAAAGCTGTCGGGAGGTTGCGCGGCAGCTGCGGCAGGGCATCTCGGATGAGGAATTGCTGACCGTGCATCGGATTATGGACAAGATGCAGCGCAATCTGGACGCGCTGCTGGAACAACGGGAAAGAAAGGTGAAATGATATGGTTGGACCTGCAAATGGTTCCAAAACGCCGAAAAAACCGCTTATTTTTTATTATGCGGTCACATTGGTCGTGCTTATGCTGCTCAATTGGCTGCTGTTCCCAATGCTGGCGCAGCGGCAGGTGACCGAAGTCGGCTATGATGAATTCCTGTCCATGGTGGACGAGGGACGGGTGGAAACGGTCGCCTACGACAAGCAGGAGGAGCAGATCGTATTTGAGGGTAAAAACGAGGACGGAAAGGTTGCGGTCTATAAGACCGGCATCTTTCCGGATCAGGATTTGGTCGAGCGCCTGCTGGATGTGGACAGCGTAAAGTTTGCTTCCGAGATCCCGACACAGGCCTCGCCGCTGCTGAGCCTGCTGCTTGGCTATGCGATCCCGATCGTCATTATCCTGGTGGTCGGCCAGTGGCTCAGCAAAAAAATGATGAAGAGTATGGGCGGGAACGCCATGAGCTTCGGCAAATCCAACGCCAAGATCTATGCCGAAACCGAAACCGGCAAGACCTTTGCGGACGTCGCCGGACAGGACGAGGCGAAGGAGGCCCTGCGGGAGATTGTAGACTTCCTCCACAACCCGGGAAAGTATGCGTCGATCGGCGCCAAGCTGCCCAAGGGCGCGCTGCTCGTCGGCCCGCCGGGTACCGGCAAAACGCTGCTGGCCAAGGCGGTCGCGGGCGAGGCGCATGTGCCGTTCTTCTCAATCTCCGGCTCGGAGTTTGTGGAGATGTTTGTCGGCATGGGCGCGGCCAAGGTGCGCGACCTGTTCAAGCAGGCGGGCGAGAAGGCGCCCTGCATCGTATTCATTGACGAGATCGATACCATCGGCAAAAAGCGCGATGGCGCGGGCTTTGGCGGCAACGACGAGCGCGAGCAGACGCTCAACCAGCTTTTGACCGAAATGGACGGTTTTGACGGGACCAAGGGCGTTGTGATCCTGGCCGCGACCAACCGGCCGGAATCGCTCGACCCCGCGCTGCTGCGCCCGGGCCGCTTCGACCGCCGCATCCCTGTCGAACTGCCCGACCTGCAGGGACGTATTGCGATTTTGAAGGTCCACGCCAAGGACGTGCATATGTCCGGTCATATCGATTTCAATGCGATCGCGCGGGCAACCTCGGGCGCGTCCGGCGCGGATCTGGCAAACATCATCAACGAGGCGGCGCTGCGGGCGGTCCGGCTGGGACGGAACGCGGTCGAGCAGTCCGACCTGGAGGAAAGCGTGGAGACGGTTATCGCGGGCGCACAGCGCAAAAACGCGGTGCTCAGCCCCAAGGAAAAAGAGATCGTTGCATACCACGAGATCGGTCACGCGCTGGTCGCGGCCAAGCAGAGCAATTCGGCGCCGGTTACCAAAATCACGATCGTGCCGCGCACCTCGGGCGCGCTGGGTTATACCATGCAGGTGGACGAGGGCGAGCATTATCTGATGAGCAGGGAGGAGCTGCTGAACAAGGTGACGACACTTACCGGCGGCCGTTCGGCCGAGGAGCTGGTCTTCGGTTCGGTTACGACAGGCGCCTCCAATGATATCGAGCAGGCGACCAAACTGACGCGCGCGATGATCGCCCGGTACGGCATGAGCCGCAAATTCGATATGGTTGCGTTAGAAACCGTGACGAACCAGTATTTGTCGGGCGACGCTTCGCTGGCCTGCTCGGCGGAAACTGCGGCGCAGATCGATCAGGAGGTCGTGGCGACCGTTAAGGCGGCGCATGAGAAAGCGATCGGCATTTTGCAGGAAAATATGGAGTCGCTACACCGGCTGGCGCATTTCCTGCTGGAAAAGGAAACCATCACAGGAGAGGAATTTATGGGGATGCTGGAAAAGACACAGGAATGAATGACTGAGGAGGGGCTGCAATGAAAGATTGGTTTGGACGCGGTATCTGGTTTCTGGTGGGCATGTTTCTGGTGATTATGGGGCTGTATTTCCTGATCCATCCGGACGCGACGCTGGTTTCGATCGCGTGGCTGCTGGGGGCGGCCATGCTGGTGTCGGGCGTGTCCGACCTGGTGGTGTATCTGGCGCGGCATCGGGCGTATATCGCTTCGGGATGGTTTTTGGCGGACGGGATCATCGATCTGCTGCTCGGCCTCCTGTTCGTGTGCAACAGCTGGTTGGCGGCGGAGCTGCTGCCCTATGCGTTGGCCGGATGGGCAATTCTGTCCGGCGTGATCAAATGCGTCGGCGCGGCGATCTATCGCCGGGCGGGCATGTTGTTCTGGGGCGCGCCGCTGGCGATCGGTCTGGTCATACTGGTTTTCGGCCTGGCGACCTTTTTCAAGCCGGATATTGCTGCAATCGCGATATCCGCAGTGGTAGCGGTTGTTTTGATGGCGCAGGGACTGATGGCGGTGATGCGCGGCCTGTTTGCTTCCTCCCTGCATCGGTAAGGGGTGAAAAAAGAGCCTGCTCGGCGGAGCAGGCTCTTTTTTTGCCCTGTCAATCGTGGTTCAGATCCCAGTCGATCGGCTCGACGCCGTTCCTTTCCAGGAAGGCATTGCATTTGGAAAAATGCCGGCAGCCAAAAAAACCGTTAAACGCCGACAGCGGCGACGGGTGCGCGCATTCGAGCACCAGATGCTGCGGCGCGGTAATCAGGCTCTTTTTGCTGCGCGCGTTGCCGCCCCAGAGCAGGAACACAACCGGCCGTTCATGCTCGTTGAGCTTCTGGATGACGTGATCGGTAAAGGTTGTCCAGCCGATGTTCTTATGGCTGTTGGCCTGTCCGCGCCGTACGGTCAGGGTGGTGTTGAGCAGCAGCACGCCGCGCTCGGCCCATTTGGTCAGCGTGCCGCCCGCCGGAGGCGTGATGCCGAGATCGCTCTGCAGCTCCTGAAAAATGTTCAGCAGGCTCGGCGGCGGCTGTATGCCCGGCTGGACGGAAAAACAGAGGCCGTGCGCCTGCCCGGGGCCGTGGTAAGGGTCCTGCCCCAGAATAACGGCCTTTACCTCGTGATAGGGCGTGTAGCGCAGGGCGTTAAAAATATCCTCCATAGGGGGGTAAACCGTCTGCTCGGCATATTCTTTCTTGAGCCAGTAGCGTATTTTCTTATAATATTCCTGCTGGAATTCGCCGGTGAGCAGCGTATCCCAGTCGTTTCCCAAATGTACCATGTGCGGCCTCCTGAACAGTGTTTGCAACCAGTATAGCATACATCGCGCAAAAAAGCGATTGACAGGGAGAAAAAGATTTGCTATACTTCAAGTGTATTAGAACGAATAATACAGATAGAACATATGGAACACGACTGGAAAGGAGGCGCGCAATGTGATAAAAATCGATTATCGGGACCCGCGGCCCATCTATGAACAGGTGGTGGACGGTATTGAGGAGCTTGCGCTGCGCGGGGCGCTGCCTGCGGATACGCAGATCCCCAGCGTACGCCAGCTTGCGATGGAGCTTTCGATCAACCCGAACACGATTCAGCGCGCGTATGGAGAGTTGGAGCGGCGCGGCGTGATCTACGCGGCCAAGGGACGGGGGAATTTTATTTCGGATAACATGACGGTGCTGCGCGAGCGGCGCCTGGAAGAGATCGGCGCGCAGATCGGCGCGCTGGCGGCGCAGGCGCGCACGCTTGGCGCGGACGAGGACCGGCTGCGCGGCTGGCTGCAGAAGAAAGGAGTGGATAGGGCATGATTACGGCTGAAAACGCGACCAAACGCTTTGGAAGCATCACGGCGGTCGACCATGTATGCGCAGAGGTGCGGGACGGCTCGGTGTATGGGCTGATCGGTTCGAACGGCGCGGGCAAATCGACGTTCCTGCGCATGCTGGCGGGCATCCTGTCGCCGGACGAGGGTGCGGTACGCATCGATGGGGCGGATATTTTTGAAAATGTAGCGCTCAAGGAACGGTTTTTCTTTATTTCCGACGAACAGTTCTTTTTCCCGAACAGCACGCCTGCGGAGATGAAGAACTATTACAAGCGCTTTTACCGCTATTTTGACGAGGCGCGCTATCACAAGCTGATGGACGGCTTCGGCCTGGATGAGAACCGCAAGATACGCACGTTCTCCAAGGGTATGAAAAAGCAGGTTTCCGTGATCTGCGGCATCTGCGCGGGAACGGATTACCTGTTCTGCGACGAAACGTTCGACGGGCTGGATCCGGTCGTGCGGCAGACGGTCAAAAGCCTGTTTGCGGAGGATGTGGAAAGCCGCGGCATGACGCCGGTTATCGCCTCCCACAACCTGCGCGAACTGGAGGATATCTGCGACCATGTCGGCCTATTGCACCGCGGCGGCATCCTGTTCTCGCGCGACCTGGATGAGATGAAGCTCGGCATGTTCAAGCTGCAGTGTATTTTTACCGGCACGCTTCCGGAAAACGCATGGCAGGAGTTTGACCTGCTGCGCCTGGAGCAGCGCGGCTCTCTGTATACGCTGACCGCGCGCGGCAGCCGCGAGGAGCTGCTGGCGCGGATCAACGCCATGAACCCCAGCTTCTGCGAAATGCTTCCGCTGACGCTGGAAGAAATATTCATCAATGAAACGGAGGTGGCCGGTTATGACGTCAAAAAGCTTCTCTTCTAAGGGCTTGCTGGGGGACAGCATGCGCCGCAGCCTGTGGGCGCTCGTCCTTTCCGGCGTGGGCTTTTTCCTGTCCCTGCTGCTGCCCGTGCTGATGTCGATGCAGCGGGCGCTGGAGCAGAAAGCGGATAATTTGAAAAATTTCCCGCAGCATATGGAGGACGCCTGGCAGGGCGCGCTCGACCTGGTGGCCGAGCTGCTCGGCTACAATCCTTTTGTCAAGGCAACCTTTGTCATCATGGCGGTCGTGTGCGGCGTCGCGCTGTTCGCCTACCTGCACAACCGGCAGAAGGTGGATTTTTACCACTCGCTCCCGCTTTCGCGCACACGCCTGTTCGCCAACAACTTCCTGACCGGCGCGCTGTGTACGCTTTCCACCTATTTTGTCATGCTCGCCATCACGCTGGCCTGCGTTTATGCGATGGGCTTTGGCGAAGCGGCCGATTGGGGGGCGATCGGCGGCACGGTGCTGTGCAACCTGATTTTCTTCCTGCTCATTTATGCGCTGGCCGTGCTGACAACGATCGTCTGCGGAAATACGGTCGTGACCCTGCTGCTGCTCGCCTGGGTTTACTTTTCGCCCCTGCTGGTGCGCATGCTGCAGATCGCGCTGCTCGGCAAATTTTATGAGACTTATGCGTCGGCAGGCGAACTGGATGGTACGATAGCGGCGTTACGGCTTTGCCCGGTGATGGAGTACTTCACGGTGGACGGTATCCGGTACGGCGGCGTTGCCACACTCGGGCAGACCGGCTCGGCGGCCGGCCTGCTGGCGGGGTATCTGGCCGCTGCGGCGGTAGTGACCGCGCTGGCGGCATTCCTGTTCCGACACCGCCGCAGCGAGCGGGCGGGTACGGCGCTTGCGTTCGACCGGTCAAAGCTGCCCGTTAAGGTATATATCTGCCTGATTATGGGCGTTGCGTTCGGCGCGCTGTTCAATCTGATTGCGGGCGATTTCTGGTTCTGGCCCGGCCTGGTGATCGGCGCGGTGCTGTTCCATTGGATCGTTGAGATCATCTATGCCTTTGATTTCCGCGCGATCTTTGCCAAACCGCTGCACCTTGCGGTGATGCTGGTCGTTCTGGTCGGGGGGATGCTGCTGATGAAAGCGGATGTGACCGGCTATGACGCCTGGCTGCCGGACGAGGGCGAGCTGGAGGCGGTGGACGTTGCCGCATACAGCAGCAGGGAGATGCTGAGCGAGCCGGAGAATATCGCGGCGGTGCGCCGGCTGGCGGAGATCGGCGTTGCCATGACGGCGGCGGACGACGCCGCGCCGGAGGGCGAGCTGCAGGCGCAGTTCGGTCCGTTTGACGACTCTTTCGGCATTACACTCAAGTTCCGCCTCAACGGCGGGCGCATGGCGGCGCGTTACTACAGGCTGCCGCAGACCGAGGAGGTAGAGGCGCTGCTGGTGCAGCTCCAAACCTCCGCGGAGTACAAACAGAAAAAATGGGATCTGTTCTGCCTCGATGATATGACTGAGGACGAGGTCGCGGTGCTTATGTTTACGGATAACGCCGGCGCCTATCTGGGCAACCTGTATGACGAGCCGGAGAAGATCAGTCAGATACTGGAAACGCTGCGCGAAGAAGAGCTGGCGCGGCAGGAAAGCAGTATGCCGGTGTTCCGTCTGGAACTGGCGTACGAAAACAGGCGGGACGGCAGTTGGTCCGCAAGCTGGAGCAAAATTTATGTGTGCGAGGCGGATACCAGAACGCTGGCGCTCATCAAGCAGCTGACCGGCTATGAGCCGCAGCCGCAGGCGCTGACCGCGGATCAGATCAGCATGGTAGAAATCGGCTATGTGGTGCAGAGGGATGAAGAAGGCACGGCCTGGCGCAACGTGACCGTGACCGATGCCGGGGATATTGAGAAGCTGCTGGAAGATGCGGTTTATGCCGACGCAATGAATATATACAACAGTGTGTTTTATCTCGGCAGCGGAGCGCCTCTGATGGAAAGCGCCGATACGGTCAATGTATATGCAACGTTAAAAGACGGCGATCGCACGACAGAGCTGCGCTACCTGCTCGGCACGCTGCCCACGGACGTGATCGAAAAGTACCGGCCCGACGGGGCGGCGGATGAAGCCGCGGCAGTCATCGACGCGGCGGCAACGGCTGAGATCATGCCGTCGGTCGGATGAGACGGCGGGATTTCTGCGGCGCTGCGGTACTCCTGCTGTACCTGCTGTGTGTCGGTCTGGTAACAGGGCCGTCGCTGTACCAGCTGCTGGCGGGCAGCCTGCCGGAGCCGCGGTTCGAGCTGATCCCGTTTGCCGATATCGCAGCGGTGCTGAACGATCCTGCTTCGCCCGGCCTGGGGGTGTTCGCCAACATCGCAGGCAACGCGGCGCTGCTTGCGCCGCTGGGGTTCCTGCTGCCGCTGTTCTGGCGGTATTTTGGGCGCGCGAGGCGCACGATTCTGTTCGGCTTCGGCGTATCGCTCAGCATTGAGCTGATTCAGCTTGTTGCGGGCGGCGTGACCTCGGTGGACGACCTGATCCTGAACACGTTGGGCGCGGCGGCCGGATTTGCTTTGGCAAAGCTGCTGCTGTGCGCGTGTCCGCGCCTTGCGCCGGCGCGGCAGGGGCGCGCCGAGTGGGCGTATCCGCTTGCGTGCTGGCTGGCGGTGATCGTGTTGGCCACGGCTTCCGACCTGCTTCTGCTGGGCGGGCTTTGACTATGAACGCGGCGTACCGGACAACTGAAAAGCAAAGGGAAGGGCTTCCGCTGTTGGGCGGAAGCCCTTCTGCCGCATTGACAAGCGGAAACGGACATTTTATAATAATAAGGTATGCAGCCGAAGACTTGGCCGCAGCAGGGGGATAAAATGAAGACACTTAACCATTTGAAAACCGGCGAGAGCGGCGTGGTGGACTACATCACGGCGGATGGCGCGCTCAAGCGCCATTTTCTCGATATGGGCATCACGAAAGGCGTGGTCGTGACTATGGAGCGGATCGCGCCCTTTGGCGATCCGGTCGCCGTGCGCCTGCGGGGATACAGCCTGTCGCTTCGGCGCGAAGAAGCGAAAAAGATTGTGCTGGAGGCGGGCGGATGAACGGGGATAAAAAAACCATTGCGATTATCGGCAATCCGAACAGCGGCAAGACGACGCTGTTCAACCGACTGACCGGCTCGAACCAGCATGTCGGGAACTGGCCCGGCGTGACAGTCGACCGCAAGACCGGCCATATCTGCCACGATGGGGCGGGCATCGACATCGTGGACCTGCCGGGCATCTATTCGCTTTCGCCCTATACGCAGGAGGAAATCATCGCGCGCGAGTTCGTGCTGTCGGACGAGCTGGACGGCATCCTCAATATTGTGGATGCGGCCAATATCGAGCGCAACCTGTATCTGACGCTGCAGCTTGTCGCGCTGGGGCTGCCGATGGTGGTCGCCCTCGGCTTTATGGACGACGTGCGCGCGCAGGGCATCGAGATCGACTGCGAGGAGATGAGCGCGCGGCTGGGCGTGCCGGTCGTGCCGATATCGGCCAAAAAGGGCGAGAATATGCATGATCTTTTGGACGCGCTGGCGCACGGGATGCGCGCGCCGGCACAGCAGCCGGCCTATCTGCATGGCGTGGGGGCAGCAATCCGGCGCGCGTCCGGCCTGCTGCGTCCGCTGCCGCTGCGCGCGTGCAGCCTGCCGTTTTACGCGGCCAAGCTGCTCGAGGGCGATAAGGCGATGTGGGAGCAGATGGACCGCCGCGGCATGCCGCAGAAGATACGGGAGGAACTGAACACGATCGCGGCCGGCATGCAGAGCCACGCCAACCAGACGGATAAGGAAATGGTGCTGGCGGACGCGCTGTACGACTATATAGAGGAGCTGGTGCGCGCCAGCTACCGGCGGCCGGCGGTACATAAGGCGACCGTGACCGAGCGCATCGACCGCATTGTGCTGCACCGTGTCTGGGCGCTGCCGATTTTCGCGTTTTTCATGTTCCTGATGTTCTGGTGTACGTTCGGCCCGTTCGGGTCCTGGCTGGGCGACGGGATGGAATACCTGATTCAGGGAGTGCTCTCGCCTGCCATACGCGAACTGCTTACAACAGTGCAGGCCGCGCCGTGGATGATCGGGCTGGTGTGCGACGGTGTGATCGGCGGCGTGGGCGGCGTGCTGAGCTTTTTGCCGCAGATCGTGATTCTGTTTTTCTTCCTCTCCGTTCTGGAGGACACCGGCTATCTGGCGCGCGTGGCGTTCATCATGGATACGCTGCTGCGGCGCATCGGGCTGTCCGGCAAGTCGTTCGTACCCATGCTGATGGGCTTTGGCTGCACCACGCCCGCGGTCATGGCGGCGCGCACGATGGAAAACGACGACGACCGCCGCATGACCATCATGCTCACCCCGTTTATGTCGTGCGGCGCCAAGCTGCCGGTTTATGCGCTGGTCGCGGGTGCGCTGTTTGGGGAGAATCAGGGGCTGGTCGTAATCAGCCTGTATGTGCTGGGTATCCTGATGGGGATTGCCGCGGGCTTCATTCTCAAAAAAACGGTGTTCAAGGGCGTATCCTCGGGCTTTGTGCTGGAACTGCCGACCTACCGCATGCCGAGCTTTAAGGGTACGGTGCTCAACATGTGGCAGAAGGCGAAAGATTTCATCACCCGCGCCGGCACGGTCATCTTTTTGATGAGCGTGGTCATCTGGCTGCTGCAGAACTTTACGCCGGCGCTTGCGGTCGCGCAGGACGCGGGGGAAAGCATCCTCGGCGTGTTCGGCACGGCGATCGCGCCGGTGTTTGGCCCGCTGGGTTTTGGAAACTGGCAGGAATCGGTGGCGCTGCTGACCGGCCTGGTCGCCAAGGAGGCGGTAGTTTCCACAATGAGTGTGCTGTACGGCGCGGGCGGGGACAGCGCGGTACTGTCCGGTCTGCTCGGTTCGGTGTTCACCCCGCTTACGGGCTACTCGTTCCTGGTATTTACGCTGCTGTATATGCCCTGCATGTCCGCTTTTGCTACGATCAAGCGCGAGATGGGCGGCTGGCGCTGGGCGTTCGGCGCCGCCGCGTTCCAGACGGGGCTGGCGTATTTGGCCGCGTTGGCGGTTTACCAGATCGGCAGCCTGTTGATATAAGGACGGAAAATAGGGGGCTGCGCTGTTCAAAGCGCGGCCCCTGTGTTATACTGGAAAGGAAATCTGTCTGTATGGAGAAAGAGGAGGAGGCCTGTCATGTCCATCAAACTGATTGCCGCAGACCTGGACGGAACGCTGCTGACAAGCGAGCGGAAGCTTTCGCCCGACCTGTTCCCCCTGATCGGGGAGCTGCGCGGGCGCGGCGTCCGGTTTGCTCCGGCGTCGGGACGGCAGTATTACAACCTGCGCGAGCTATTCGCGCCGATCGCGGACGAGCTGCTGTATATCAGTGAAAACGGCGCGATGGTCTGCGACGGGGCGGAGATCCTCTCGTTCGAGGCCATGCCGCCGGACGAGGTCGTCCGCGCGGTGGAGGCGGCCCGATCGATTCCCAAAACCCACGCGATCCTGGCCTGTCGGGAGGGCGGCTATTATGAGAACCGGACGGATACCGTGTTTCTGGAAAATATGTCGTATTACTATGCGCGCCGGCACTATACGGACGATCTGCTCGCGGTCGCGCGCAGCCAGCCCGTGTGCAAGGTCGCGTTGTTCTGCTCGCGCAGCGCGGAACGGGTGCTGATGCCGGCGTTCCGGCCGTTTGCGCAGACCAGCCAGGTCGCGCTTTCCGGCGCGGATTGGATCGACCTGATGCGCCCGGGGATGAACAAGGGGCTTGCGGTCCGGACAATCTGCGGCCGCTTGGGCATCGCGCCGGACGAGTGCATGGCGTTCGGAGACTACCTCAATGATCTGGAGCTGCTGCAGGCGGTCGGGGAGTCCTACGCCATGGCGAACGGACACGAAGCCCTTCGGTCCGCGGCAAAGCATATCTGCCCCTCTAACGATGACGACGGGGTCTGCCGCACGATCCGGCGGACGCTTGGTATTGACAAGACGTAAAAGCGTGATACAATAGAACAGGAAAAAGCAGAGTAGGTCACAATGCGTTAAGTGCCGCTGAGACGGGGAGTTGTTCAGCGGACGAAAGGGACGAAAATCCCCCTGCGGTATTGTGGCCGCATCCCGCTGCTGCAACTGTTTAGGCATCTCCTAAATCGCTGTGGCAACAGATGAATTTTTTACAGGAGGTGTCTTTTTCTATGCAAAAAAAGCAGAATATTTTCGTCCAGTCGCTCCGAGAGCTGAAAAGTACGCGCTGTCTGGCGCTTACCGCGCTGTTGATCGCGGTCAACATCACGCTGGATCTGCTCGGACTGACCATCAAGCTGCCGCCGAACCTGCGCATCGGCTTCGGCTTCCTGTGCAACGCGGCGATCGGCATGCTGTTCGGCCCAGTGGTCGCTATGATGGCGGGCATAGGTACCGATGTGCTGGGTTATTTTGCCGGCAACCTGACGATGGGCGCATATTTCCCGGGCTTTACCGTTACCGCGATCATGGGCGGTCTGTTCTGGGGGCTGTGGCTGTATCCCCGCCGGCTGACAGTCGGCCGCGCGATCGGAGCCAAGGCATGCATCAACCTGTTCTGTAATATCGGCCTGAACTCCCTCTGGCTTTCCATGACAGGCGGCGAAGCGATGAATGTCCTGCTCGCGCTCCGTATCCCCAAAAACCTGCTGGTGCTGCCGCTGGAGGTCGTGTTGCTTTACTTCGGCATGAAAATGATCCTGAAGATTTACATGGCGCTGCCGGGTACGGCAGGCGATGCGTGTGCGGTCAAAGCGGATACGACAAGATAAAAAGCACACCCCGAACCGGAAAGGGTTCGGGGTGTTTTTCTGTTTATAGGCTGTCGCTCTGCGCCGCCTGCCGAAGGCCGGGGGCGAAGGTCAGCCATTTGGTGCCGCGGAAACGCGTTGTAAAGCAGATCGCGCGGCAGATCCAGTCCGCGACCATGGCGATCCAGATGCCGATCGCGCCGAGGCCGAACTGCACGGCAAGGATGTAGCCGCCGCCCAGACGCAGCAGCATCATGGAGGCGATCGCGCAGACCATGGGATAGCGCACGTCGTTGGCCGCGCGCAGCGCGTTGGTCAGGGTAAAGGAGATCGGCCAGAACAGGATGGCGGAGCCGTTATGGATGAGCACCAGGATGCGCGCGAGGGAAAGCGCTTCGGGAGAGAGGCTGTAGATCCGCAGGACGAGCGGGCTGAACAGCATGCACAGCAGGCAGGTGCTGCCCAAAATGAGATATGTAATCTTGACCAGCTTTTTCGCCATGCGGCGCGCCTGTTCCGCGTCTCCCGCGCCGATGCATTGGCCGACGACCGTGATCATAGCGAGGTTGATCGCCTGGCCAGGAATGATGCCGATCGAATCCAGGTTGTTTGCGACCGCGTTTGCGGCGATCTGCGTTGTTCCGAACAGCGCAATAATGCTGACAACCAGCACGCGCCCCAGCTGGAACAGGCTGTTTTCCAGGCCGTTGGGGATGCCGATCTGCAGGATGCGGCGGATCAGCCGGTTATCCGGCCGGAATGTCGTGCCGCGCCGCAGGGACACGGTGTGCGCGGGATTGAACAGCAGGATGGTGATCACCACCGCCGCGACAATGCGCGCGAACATCGAGGCGAGCGCCGCGCCCGCGACGCCTGTGTGAAAGCCGTAGATCATTGTTGCATTGCCAACTATATTGACAATATTAATCAGTCCCGCGATCATCATGGAAACGTTGGAATTGCCCTGCGCGCGGAACAGCGCCGCGCCGGCATTGTAGATCGCCAGGACCGGATAGGAGAATATGCTGATGGTCAGATAGGTCAGCGCGCTTTGCATAACGTCCGGCTCGATCGAACCGAACAGCAGGCGGAGCAGCGGCTCGCGCAGGAGCATGACGATCGCGGCGATGCCGATCGAGATCAGCGTGACGACGAAATAAAGCTGCTTGGCCGCGTCGCACGCGCGTTCGCGCTCCTTGGAGCCGAGCAGCTGCGCCACTACGACCGCGCCGCCTGTTGCCAGGGCGGCAAAGATATTGATAATCAGCACGTTGAGCATATCGACCAGGGAAACACCGGAAACAGCGGCTTCCCCAACCGAGGATACCATGATGGTGTCGGCCAGGCCGATGGTGATGGACAGGATTTGCTCCAAAATCAGCGGCCAGATGAGCTTTTTCAGCGCTTTTGCTGAGAACAGATCCTTTTTCGTTTGCAATACGCCTTCTTTCTATAAAATGACGCGGTATGCCTCAATCAGGCGCTCCAACGACCATGTGGCGTTGGCCGGACTGGTGGAGGGGAGCTGTGTGATCGGCACATGGGTCTGCGGTTCGATAAGCTTGCGGTACAGCTCCGCAGATTTGCCGCCGGTGGCGAAAATACGCTCTATCTTGCTTTCCCGCAGCAGGCGGCCGATGTCGTTCGGCACGGCGTTTTTGATGCTGGTATCCGACGCGCCGGCGATATCGCATCGGGCGATGGTATCCCACAGCGCGATATGGTGGCGCAGGCACATGGCGCGTTTTTCTTCGATGGTCTGCGGAGGCTGCTCGCCCAATACAGCGGAAAGCACGCGCCAAAAGCGGTTTTGCGGATGGCCGTAAAAGAAACCGAGCTCACGAGATTTGGGGCTGGGCATTGAGCCGAGCAGCAACACGCGGGATTCACTGTCGTACAGCGGCGGGAAATTGTGGACAACGGTCTGGGTTTTCATAGTTCCTCCTCGATCACGTTGAGAAAGGCGCGGAACGCGCTGGGCAGCGCGTATGCGGCGCGCAGCGCCGGAGGGCTGACAAAGGTAAGCGCTTCCGGCTGATTATCCAGCTCGATGTAATAGCCGTTCATATGCCACTCCACATGGGTGAAAATATGCCTGGCGGGACGGAGGGAAAGCATCCGGCGGAGCTGCCAGCCGAGTCCGGCAAGCGCGCGCCGTGTTTCCTCGGGCGAAAGATGCCCGTCGAGCGAGGGAAGCTCCCACAGGCCGGCGAGCAGGCCGGCGGAGGGGCGCTGCCGCAGGCCGACGAGCGTGCCGCAGCGCACGAGCAGTACGGTGCGGTTTTCAATGCGCCGCGCCTTTTTAGCGGCACGCAGCGGCAGGGAGGACGCATTTCCGTGGTGATACCCCAGGCACAGGTGCTGCAGTGGGCAGTCCCCGCAGCGCGGCGTACCGTTGGGCAGGCACACGGTTGCGCCAAGTTCCATCAGCGCCTGATTGAGATCGCCCGGCCGGTCCGCGGGCATCCATGCGGCAAAGCGTTCGCGCGTCTGCTTTTTATATTTGGCGTCCGTGATCGGCGTGAAATCGTTATCCAGCCGCGCGGCAACGCGCAGCACGTTTCCATCCACCGCGGGAACGGGAATGCCATAGGCGATCGACGCGATCGCGCCGGCCGTGTATTCGCCGATGCCGGGAAGCGAAAGCAGCTTGTCATAATCCGCGGGCAGCTGGCCGCCGTATTCCTGGCAGAGCACGACAGCGGCGCGGTGCAGGTTGCGCACCCGACTGTAGTAGCCGAGCCCCTCCCACAGCTTCATGTAAACGGATTCCTCCGCTTCCGCCAGCGCGCGGATGTCCGGCAGTGCGTCCATCCAGCGGTCAAAGTATCCGCGCACAGCCTCGACGCGCGTCTGCTGAAGCATGATTTCGCTGATCCATACACGGTAAGGCGTGGGCAGCGTGCGCCACGGCAGGTCGCGGTGTCCCTGGTCGTACCAGCCGAGCAGCGGGGGAACAAGAGCGGGGGAGACACCGTTCAACTTGTCTTGTCTCCCAGCGTTTCCCCAGTATAGAACATGGTGAAAACGGCGTCCGCGATATGGCGCCGCGCCTCGTCATGCACCTCTACCATATAGACGGCCGTCTTGCTGCCGCGCTTGCGCTCATAGGCGACCGCGGTAAGCGTTGTACCCGCATGCCCGGGCCGGTAATAATGGATATTGCTGTCCAGCGTAACGGCGACGATGCCGTGCGAAGCGGCAGCTGAGCCCGCGGCAATGTCGCAGAGCGTGAAAATCGTGCCGCCGTGCGCCATGCCGAGCGGATTGAGCAGCTCGTCGGTCAGGTCAAGCTCCACCGTCGCGCCTCCGTCCTCATCAAGGGTGATGACGCGCATATGCATCAGCTTGTTCAGGCCGTTTGCTTCCTGCCGCAGTTTCAGGATTCTTTCGATTTCAGTTTTCATAAGCAAGGCTCCTTTGCATGGACATGGTGCGGCAATGCGCAGGCAGCCGCACCATGGAAGAATTGTCGGATTACTTTTATTATAATAGACCGCGGGGGATGCCGTCAAGCAAAGCGGCGGTGGATTCCATTACGAAAATAAAAAAGAATTGTTAAGGGATGCGAAAAAACAGCGGCATACAAGATGTAGTTATCACTGTGCGAGAGTGCAACAAAATAACGTGAAAATGATAAAAACAGGACAAAATGAAACCTGAAAAGGACGAAAAAGGTTTTTTCGGTGCTTTACAAACGCTAATACAGCGAGTATAATAACAATAGTTTTATGATGGGGTAACAGAGATATGGCCAGTGATTTCTCTCGCACGCTCGCGCTTTTGCGGCGGGAAAAGAAAATAAGCCAGCGTACTGCTGCCGCCGACCTGGGGGTATCGCAGGCGTTGCTCAGCCATTATGAAAATGGCCTGCGCGAACCGGGGCTGTCCTTTGTGGTGCGCGCGGCGGATTACTATGGCGTATCCTGTGATTACCTGTTGGGACGCTCGATGGCAAGAGACGGTTCGGCCGTGCCTGTCGGCAGGATGGATGGCAGGGAGGATGCGGAACAGGAAAAGAACCGCGTCGTGGAAGCGGCGGCGCTGCTGCTCGATCTGGCCGGTCAGACCGGAAGCATGCAGCTCCCGCGCGAAGTGGAAGCGTACCTGTCGGTTGCCGTTTATAAGGCATACCGATATATCTATATGGCCGATCCGGCGGGCGTAGAGGCTGTGTTCCGCGCGTCGCGGGAGCAGTTTGAGTACCTGTGCGATGCGCGCCTGAAGCAGCATGAGCTGCGCATCCGCACGGCAGCGCAGGGGACGGCGGGCTTCGGCCTTTCGGCAGAGGAACTGCATCGTTTTCCGATGTCGCCCAATGAGATCAGCAAACGCTATCCGGAGCAGGCGGGGGCTTTCCTGACGATTTTGCAGCAGGTATCGGATTCAATTGAAGCGCTTGGAAAAAATGTGAGTATAAAATAAGAAAAATGAAAAAAACTGTTGACAGATGGCGGTGGATTGTGATAATATAAATAACGTCGCCGAGACAGACAAAACCTGCGAAAACGCTGGTGTAGCTCAGTTGGTAGAGCAGCTGATTTGTAATCAGCAGGTCGGGGGTTCAAGTCCGTCCACCAGCTCCACCTTTTTAAGGCGGCATGCAATCGAATATGGGAGGTTTCCCGAGTGGCCAAAGGGAACAGACTGTAAATCTGTCGTCTATGACTTCGGTGGTTCGAATCCACCACCTCCCACCAGTTGTGAAAAAGCACTCCATTTGGAGTGCTTTTTGCATTATATATCTCCTGTATCTCCTGCTCAAATGCGTGACCGGCAAGCGCTGCCAGGTACGGAGGGCTGTAATCAAATAAGGCGGAAGGGGGAGACGGACAGCCCTCTGGGAATTCTGCCTTCCCTGAATTGCGCTCAGGTCATATGATTTGCCGGCAGGCCGTTTTAAGGGCGCAAATATGGCATTGCGGTCTTTTTTTGCAAACAGAAATACAGTGCTCCAAAATCAGCCAGTGATACCAGCCATAAATGTGGGCGTCGTTCGGCAAACCGGATTCAAAAAAGTCTTTCCTGGCGGGATCGTCGGGAAGCGCATATCCCAGCCGCAAAAGGAGACGGCGGGTATAGGCATCAATAATAAAAGATGGCCTGTAAAAGGCGTATACCAAAATCACATCCGCCGTTTCCGCGCCAATGCCCGAAAGGGCAAGCAATTCCCCGCGCAGCTTCGGCAAAGGAATCCTCTGAACAGCCTGACGGTCAAATTGATAGGCGCGGAACCATGCAATCAGGGCGCGTATGGTTCTGGATTTTGACCGGTAGAAACCGCAGGGGCGGATGCATTGCTCCAGTTCCTCCGGAGACAGCGCTTCAATAGATTCCGGCGTTAACTTGTCCGCGATCGCTGCACAGGTCTTTTCTACGCTGTTCCATGTTGTGTTCTGCACCAATACCGATTGGAACATAACGGTAAACGGATCGTCCGACCACCAGCGGGGCCTGCCGTATGCGTCCAGCAGCATTTGATACAGGGATTGTGCGTTTAACATAACATATTCTCCCCGCTTTCTATTCGTCCTTTTCGCTGCAAGGCGCGCTTGGCAGCTGCATCATATCCGGCATAGCGGTAAAGCCAAGCGCCTGGTATAACGCTTTGCCCGGCTTGGAAGATTCCAAATAGATTTTCGTAATATGGCGCTGCTTTGCTTGGCGGATCAGCCACAGGACGATTGCTTTACCGATACCCTGTCCGCGCAAGCGCGGGCAGGTGTAAATGTTCATCAAATAAGCGCATGCCCCAGTGGGATTATCCGGAGAGGGCATTTCGTTGTAAAAACAGATCCCGCCGCAGCCGACGATCGCATCCCCAAGGCGGGCAAAACAGGCGATATGCGCTCCGGTGGGGAGCGCATCCTGATAGTACCGGCGGTTTTCCCGTTCCAGTGCTTCTGCAGGCTGGTGAGAGGGGAGGGAGAACACCTCATGCAGCACCCGCATCCGCCATTCCATCAGTGTTTCCAGATCTTCGAGTGCAGCTTCCCGTATTTCGACTGTCATCAGAACGTTCCTGCTTTCATCACAACGGGTAATTTTGCCGTATCCGGCTTGCCGTTGGCGTTGAGGGGAATGAAAGGCATTTTCACAAAGAACTCGGGGATCATAAAAGCGGTCAGGTTCTCCGCCAGTTCCTGCTTTACCGCCGATACCTTGATATCCTGCTCCGCAGGGACCACATAGGCTATCATGTAGGAAAGCCCGTCTTCGTCCGTAAAGGCGCGGACGACCGCCTGCTGCACGCTCCGGCACTGGTACAGGCGGGACTCGACCTCGGACACCTCGACCCGCTTGCCGTAAATCATGACCTGCGAGTCCTTGCGGTGCAGGAAAGCGATGTTCCCGTCCGGCAGGAGGTAGCCGAGGTCGCCGCTCCGGTACATCGCGCCGTCCGCCGCCGTGCGCACAAAGGCTCGGTTCTCCTCCGCATGGTCGCCGATGTAGCCCAGGGACACGCCGCCGCCGTAGATGCAGATTTCCCCGGTCTCGCCGTCCGGCGCCTCGTTTCCGTCCGCGTCCAGGATGCGGATTTGGCTTCCCCGCACCGCCTTACCGATGGGATAGGTCCCGTCCTCCAGCACCGTGCCGCCGTTGCAGCGGTAGTAGGACGCGCACACCGTGGTTTCGGACGGGCCGTAGGTATTGTACACATCGGCCTGCCCGAGCAGGCGGTCCACATACACGCCGCGCAGCACGTCCCCGCCGCTGATGAGCAGGCGGAGCGACGCCGGTATCGCGGGCAGGTGGTTCATCTCCGCGAGCAGGTAGGGGAAACCGCTGAGCATGGTGACCCCGTGCCGGTCCACGAACCGCATCAGCGCGCGAATATCCGCCCTGTCCTCCTCGGACGGGATGGCGATCGCCGCCCCGTTCAACAGGCTGGCAAAGACCTCTTCCACAAAAATATCGAACGAGCACACCGAATATTGCAGCATCACATCCCCCGGGCGCGCATGAAACTCGTGTTCAAACGCCCGGACGTAGTGGCACACGTTGCGGTTGGTCACGCAAACGCCCTTGGGCCGTCCGGTGGTACCCGAGGTATACAGCACATAGGCTGGCGCGTCCGGTGCCGGCCCGGCGGTCTTGATTTCGTCCGCCTGTTCCATCCCGCAGATTTCACAGTCGGTCAGCCGCAGCGCAAAGCCGTCCAGCTTGTCCGCGCATTCGCGCTCGGTCAGGATGAAATCGACCGCCGCCTCCTGCATCATATACCGGATCCGGCCGGTGGGAAAAGACGGCTCGGCCGGAACGTATCTTGCGCCGCATTTGAGCACGGCCAGTATGGCCGCGATCATCTCCGCGCGATGCTCCATCACGATGCCGACGCTGCGCACCTCCGCCGGAAAGGTGCCTGCGATTCGGTCCGCCAGCTCGGACAGTTCCCCAAAAGTCAGGGTGCGGTTGTTCTCTATGACCGCGGGCCTTTCCGCGTTATCCTTAACGATTTGCTGAAAAAGAGAATCGATTGTATCCATCTTGCTGTTCCTCCATTGTGCTAATGCTGACAGGCCGGACAATAGGTGCTGCTTCGCCCGCCGAGCACGGCGCGGCGCAGCGGCGTCCCGCAGATGGGGCAGGGCTCGCCCTCCTGTCCGTAGACCTGCAAAAACGGTGTGTTGCGGTAGTCCTGCCCTTTGGTTTTCAGGTATTCCTCGGGCGTAATCGCGTTTTTTTCGATAAAATAGGCGAGCCGTTCCGGAATGGCGGCCGCCAGCCGCGCCCATTCCCCGCCGGTCAGGCTGCTCGTGGTGCGCATGGGCGCAATGCGCGCCGCGAATAGGATTTCGTCCGCATAGATATTGCCGATGCCGGCGACGACCGTCTGGTCCATCAGGCATTCCTTGACGGTCTTTTTCCGCTTCCCCAGGCGGGCGCGCAGGTAGTCTGCGGAGAAGTCCGCGTCGAACGGCTCCTTACCCAGCTTTGCGATGCCGGTGTAAGTATCGGCTTCCCCGTCTTGGAGCAGCCAGAAGCGCCCGAAGCGGCGCGTATCCGAAAAGCGCAGCTCCCTACCGCCGCCGAGCTCCAAGACCAGATGGGTGTGCTTCTCTTCCGGCATTTCGGCCGGAGCCAGCAGCAGGCAGCCGGTCATCCGCAGGTGGAGGACCGCACAGCTACCGTTCGCCAGACGGAAACGCAGGAACTTCCCCCGGCGCTCCACGCCGGATACCGTCTGCCCGGCCAGTCCCTGGCAGAATGCGTCCGCGTCGGGGTGTGCGACCACCTCCGGCCGTCGTACCTGGACGCGCTCGATCGTTAGCCCTTGTATCTGCGGCCCGATGACCCGCTTGATGGTTTCAACCTCCGGCAGTTCCGGCATGGCGATTCCCGTCCTTTCTGGCAGAGCGTTTGATCTGCTCGTGATAGAAATAGTTGACGACAACCGGCGGCGCGTCGAACGGCCGCTGCATGCTGTCGTCGTTGGTCACATAGTCCAGCCCGAGCGTAGCGGCGTCGGCCTTGAGCTCTTGGTCCAGCATGCGCCAATAGCTGCGGTCGCCTCGGACATAAATTTCCTGATACAGCGGCAGCAGGTGCGGGTGCTTTTCTCGGATATAGTCCAATATTACCGCCTTGTAGCTGCCCCGCAGGTTGAGGTTTTCCAGCCAGATGAGGTTGCACTGTCCCTTGGCCCGCCGGACGATGGCCGGTACATCGGTGATGCCTGGAAAAATGGGCGAGATAAAGCAGGTGGTGCGCACCCCGGCGCGATGGAAGGCTTGCATCGCGGCCAGCCGCCGTTCGATGGAGACCGCGCTGTCCATATCCTGCCGGAAGCCCTCGTCCAGGGTGTTGATGGACCAGGAGACGCGGGCGTCCGGAAAGGTTTTGATGAGGTCCAGGTCGCGCAGCACCAGATCGCTTTTGGTGGCAATGCTGATTTTAGCGCCGCTGCCCTGGAGCTGTAAAAGCAGCGCTCGGGTGCGCTCGTACCGCTCTTCCTGCGGCAGATAGGGGTCGGTGACCGAACCGATAAACAGCTCCTTGCCCGCGTACCTGCCCGGGTTCGTGACCGGTGGCCATTGCTTGACGTCCAGGAACGTCCCCCAGGGCTCGGTATGTCCGGTGAACCGCTTCATAAAGGACGCGTAGCAGTACCGGCAGCCGTGGGTACAGCCCACATAGGGGTTGACCGAGTACTCGCACACCGGCAGGTTGGATTTGGACAGGATGCTGCGCACCTGCACGGTCTGTATCACAGGTTCAGCCATGCTTTTCTCCTTTCCGGAAGGGCTTCTGCACACCCTGGATGATAGTGTCCTCCGGCCCGACATGCCCCAACAGCAGCGGCGAGGCGGGGTCATGGCGCTTGAAATTCTCCACCGCCTTGTGCGCGTTTTTGTTGGCGTAGCAGTATTTGCAGCCGTTGAGACAGGTGTCGTATGCGCCGATATCCCGGCTCTCGATGCAGTGGCAGCCCTGCCGCATGCCCTTGTGCTTGCGGTCTTTGAATACGATGCCATTGGCCCGCCCCAGGATGTCCAGCGTCATGCAGCCGGAGGCGTGGATGCCGTATCGGGTATAGTCGCCGTTTGTGCCGCAGGTCTGAAGATGCAGGCCGTATTTCGCCGCAATCGCGCCCAGGCCCTGCGCCAGCGCGTCCATGTCCTGCACAGAGAGCGGGATAAGCTCGGGCATGTTGGTCTCCAGCTTTTTGTACATTTCCACAAAGCTGAAAATGCAGCGGTCCACATAGGGGGTCAGCACAGCCGCCATGCGCTCAAAGGTTTCCAAGTGGCGCTCGATGGTGTAGTCTCGGGTTAGGAGGACCGGGTCGTAGCGCCACGCGACGCGCTGCTTGCCCACCTGCTCGGAAAGCTCGAGCAGCGTGTCCATGCTTTGTTCAATGGAAGGCACGCCCGGCTCGACGTCCTTGCCGTAGGCCGTGATCGTATAGTGGAAATAGGTAGCGAACCGGTCGGTGATTTCATGCAGCCGCGGCAGGATGGGCCGGTAGTCCTTCGAGCAGAACACCACGCAGTCCACCTTGTCCGGCGTCAGCTCATAGTGGTTGACTTTATTTGGGAACAGCGGGTTGCGGGCGAGCACATAGCCCTCCGCAAAGCGGTTGAGCAGCCATTCGGAGTAGTATTGGACGCTGTCTGTCCGTCCGCCTGTATTGATAATCATGTCTGCATCCCCCTTTCAAGCGCGTCGAATTTTGCTTTCATCGCATGGGAAAACTGTGTGGTGATGCGCACCATCTCAGCGATATCCGCGTCCGGCAGCTCCGCCATGGCGTCGTTTTCCGCCTGTGCCGCCGGCGGTATAATTGCCCTGGTATACTCCCTGCCCGCCTCGGTGAAGCGGATAATCTTATTGCGGCGGTCGGTTTCCGACTCGGTCAGCGTGACGTAGCCCTTTTTCAAAAACTTCTTGATGATGGCGCTGATGGTCTGCTTGGTTGCGGACAGCCGCTCGCAGATGTCGGCCTGCAGGCAGCCTTCCGGCGCAAACCACAGGATGTCCAGCACAAACAGCTCCTTTGCAGTCAGGTTGTGCCGCCTGGCATATAACTCATAGGCCGCAAACTGCACATCCCGCAGCTTGCAATATTGATTGACATAAGCATTTACTTCAGTTCGTTCCATGACTTCCTCTTTTGCAAATATTTGATTGTCTAATATTAGACTTATTGTAACGTAAAATATGCGCCCTGTCAAGATTGGGCAGCACTATTTTGGGGATTCGATAAAACTATTACAATATTCCCGATATAGTGGGAGTATTGTTGTGATTTTTGATAGTAAAATGACTGAATCTTCCCCTTTTTCATAGTACCATACATGAGTGAGGAGCGGAAAGGCGAGACGAGAAAAAGCGACATGCGCTATGCGCTGCTCCGGTAAAACAGGATAGTATGATGTCACACCATATGGATTTGCACAGAGGAAAAAAGGAAAGGAGCCAAAAAATGCAAGAGAACGATATCCAGAGCAGGGGTGAAAAGGAAGAACAGACAGAAGAACTGCTGAAAAAGATGGACGCGTATTGGCGTGCGGCGAATTATCTGTCCGTGGGGCAACTGTACCTGCTGGATAACCCGCTGCTGCGCGAGCCGCTGACCATGGAGCAGGTGAAGAAAAAGATCGTCGGCCATTGGGGGACGGTGCCGGGGCAGAATTTTGTCTATGTACACCTCAACCGCGTGATCAAGCAGTATGACCTGGATATGATCCTGCTGTCCGGCCCAGGGCATGGCGGGAACTTCTTTGTCGCAAACACCTATCTGGAAGGGACCTACAGCGAGGTCTATCCGAACGTGAGCGAGGACGCAGAGGGTATGAAGCGCCTGTTCAAGCAGTTTTCGTTCCCCGGCGGCGTCGCCAGCCATGTGGCGCCGGAAACGCCCGGCTCGATCCATGAGGGCGGCGAGCTGGGGTATTCCATCGCGCATGCGTTCGGGGCGGTGCTGGATAATCCGGAGCTGATCGCGGCGGTGACCGTGGGAGACGGGGAAGCGGAAACCGGCCCGCTGGCCGCCTCGTGGCAGTCGAACAAGTTCCTGAATCCGGTCACGGACGGCGCGGTGCTGCCGATCCTGCACCTGAACGGGTATAAGATCTCCAACCCGACGGTGTTTTCGCGCATCAGCCATGACGAGCTGCGGAAGTATTTTGAGGGCTGCGGGTGGAAACCGTATTTCGTCGAGGGAGACGAGCCGATGGAGATGCACCGGAAGATGGCGGAGACGCTGGACCAGGTGATCGGGGAGATCAAGGGGATACAGAAGCATGCGCGAGAGAGCGGAGACACCGCGCGTCCGGTCTGGCCGATGATCGTGCTGCGCACGCCGAAGGGGTGGACAGGGCCGCGCGAGGTGGACGGGAAGCAGATCGAAGGGAGCTTCCGTGCGCATCAGGTGCCGGTGATGATGGACCGGCCGGAGCATCTGCAGATCCTGAGCGATTGGCTGCACAGTTACCATCCGGAGGAGCTGTTCGACGAAAACGGTCGGCTGCTGCCGGAGCTGCGGGAGCTTGTGCCGCGTGGGGACCGCCGGATCGGCGCAAACCCGCATGCGAACGGCGGACTGCTGCTGCGCGACCTGCGCCTGCCGGACTTCCGGAATTATGCCGTTCCGGTGCCTGCGCCGGGCGCGGTGGAAGGGCAGGATATGATCGAGCTGGGCGCGTACATCCGCGATGTGTTCCGCCTGAATCGGGAAAGCCGGAACTTCCGTGCGTTCGGACCGGACGAGACCATGTCCAACCGCCTGTCCCATGTGTTTGAGGAGACCGGACGGAGCTGGAATGCGGAATGGAAGGCAACAGACGAATTCCTGTCCGCGGATGGGCGTGTGATGGACGGGATGCTGTCCGAGCATCTGTGCGAGGGCTGGCTGGAGGGCTACCTGCTGACCGGCCGCCACGGCTTCTTTGCGAGCTATGAGGCGTTCATCCGGATCATAGATTCGATGGCGGCGCAGCACGCGAAATGGCTGAAGGTGTGCAATCAGCTTCCGTGGAGGCAGAAGATCGCGTCGCTCAACCTGATTTTGGCGTCCAACGTGTGGCAGCAGGACCATAACGGCTTTACACATCAGGACCCGGGCTTCCTCGACCATATCGCGAACAAAAAAGCGGACGTGGTGCGGCTGTACCTGCCGCCGGATGCGAACTGCCTGCTCAGCTGCTTTGACCACTGCATCCGGAGCCGGAATTATGTGAACGTGATTGTGGCGAGCAAGCATCCGCGTCCGCAATGGCTGACCATGGAGCAGGCAGTGCAGCACTGCACGAAGGGGATCGGCATCTGGGACTGGGCATCGAACGACCAGGACTGCGAGCCGGATGTGGTGATGGCGTGCTGCGGTGAAACGCCGACGCTGGAAACGCTGGCGGCGGTGTCCATCCTGCGCGCGGAGCTGCCGGAGCTGAAGGTGCGCGTGATCAACGTGGTGGACCTGATGAAGCTGCAGCCTTCGACCGAGCATCCGCACGGGTTGACGGACAACGAATACGATATGCTGTTCACGAAGGACAAGCCGATCATCTTTGCGTTCCACGGTTATCCGACGCTGGTGCATGAGCTGACCTACCGGCGGCACAACCGCCACCTGCATGTGCGCGGCTACAAGGAGGAAGGGACGATCACGACGCCGTTTGATATGCGGGTGCAGAATGATATCGACCGGTTCCATCTGGTGCAGGACGTGCTGATGCGCCTGCCGCAGCTGGGCAATCGGGGGACGCACCTCTGGCAGAAGATGGAGAACCGCCTGATCGAACACAAGCAGTATATTACCCAGTACGGCATCGATATGCCCGAAGTGAGAGAATGGGTGTGGAGCGGCACAGAAAAATAACAGTGCCTTTGCGTCATAAAGCCCGCGAAACCGTTAACGGTTTCGCGGGCTTTTTTGATTTGATATAGGGAGAGGGGCGCAGACGATACTCGTCCGGCCTGCAGCCGATACGGCGTTGTCTTGCCGCATCAAAAAATATCTCCTGCCGGCGCGATCGGACAGGAAATGCGCAGAGAGGGTGATACAATGATAATCCGCGGTTCGGGGCGGGGAAGCCATGCTGACAGGGCATTTCCCGCATAAACGGCAAATGTAAGAAATGGGGAGGCGCCATACATGAAAGCAGCGATATTTGCGCAGAGGGAACAGGTGGAGAACGCGGAAACGGGGAGAAGAGAACTGCCGGCTGCGCAGGAGGTACAGCTCATAACAGGGGAAACGGTCGTCCTGTATGCGCTCGATACCGGTGAGATGCCGCTTGCCGGCGCCAATCAGCTCACCTCGGTCCGCGCAGGACTGGTGCTGAACAGTACGGCGGTCCGCTTGGGCGAGCACGGCACAGTGCGCGAACTAGCAGAGAGCGAGCTGTACCACTGGACGGATGCGAACGAATTTGACCGGTTTCAATACACACGGCCGATGAAGATCAATAGCAGGCGGTACGCCGTTCATTTGCGGTTTGAAAATACAAGGGTAGGGATGGAGCAGGTGGTTGTTTATACGGATACCGGAGCGGGGACGGCCCGTGTAGACCGGTTGTGGCGCGCCATTCCGGATATTCGTATCGATCAGGGATCGAGCATGCTGGAAAAGACCGCCGCCTATCTGCTTTCGGAGGAAACCATGTAAAAAGGCCGCGGCAGACCACTTTTTTGTGTCTGCCGCGGCCTTTTTTGTGGAAAATATTTGCTGACAGGGAAAGGCTTGTCCGGCGTGGCTTATTCCGCGCGGTAGAGCACCAGGGACTCGTACGGCCGCAGGTGCAGACGCTTCTGTACCGCTGCGTCTTCATAGTTGGAAAGCAGGCAGCGGAAGCCGGTCAGGTCGACCGGACAGTCCCACTCGGTTTCCCTGCGGTAAAAGTTGTTGACCACGACCAGCGTTTCGCCGGCAGTGCGGCGGGTATAGGCGAGTACGGACGGATGTCCGCTGTCAAGCGGCGCAAAGTCGCCGTTGGCGATCACATCATACTGCTTCCGGAGCGCGATCAGCTTCTGGTAGTGGGCGAATACGGAATCGGGGTCGTCTATCTGGCTGGCGGCATTGATCGCCGTATGGTTGGGATTCATTTCAATCCACGGCACGGCAGCGGAGAAGCCGCCGGTTTCGCTGCCATCCCATTGCATCGGCGTGCGGCTGTTGTCGCGCGAGTGTACGCGGAGGATATCATAGGCGCTGTCCTCATGCAGCCCACGGTCGCGCAGGATGTGGAAATGGTTGATGCTTTCCACGTCGCGGTATTGGTCAAGCGAGGTAAAGCCCGGGTTGGTCATGCCGATCTCCTCGCCCTGATAGATATAGGGCGTACCGCGCAGACAGTGGATGACCGTACCCAGCATCTTGGCCGATGGTTTCCAGTATTCACCCTCGTCGCCAAAGCGGGATACCACGCGCGGCTGGTCGTGGTTGCACCAGAAAACCGCGTTCCAGGCGTTGTGCTCGCTCATGCCGGTCTGCCACGAAAACAGGATATCCTTGAGCTTTTGGAAATCAAATGGCACAAGCACCCATTTTTCATTGCCCACAAAGTCCACCTTGAGGTGATGGAACGAGAACACCATGCTCAACTCGCCGGTATCCGCCCCCGCGTATTGGTAGCAGTTCTGCATGGAAGTGCTCGACATCTCGCCGACGGTAATGATCTCCGCATCGGTGCCGAAGGTGGCCTGGTTCAGCTCGTGCAGGAATTCATGGACGCGCGGACCGTCCGTGTAGAAACGGCGTCCATCGCCCAGGTCGTCTGACTCATACGAACGCTTGCTGATCAGGTTGACCACATCAAAGCGGAAGCCCTTGACGCCTTTGCCCATCCAGAACCGCACAACGTCCTGCAGTTCGCGGCGCACGCGCGGGTTTTCCCAGTTGAGGTCCGCCTGCGTGGGATCAAACAGGTGCAGGTACCATTTGCCCTTTTCCGGAACATACTGCCAGGCGTTGCCGCCGAATTTGCTTTCCCAGTTGTTTGGCGGCGTGCCGTCGGGACCGCCTTCGCGCCAGATGTAATAATCCTCGTAATCCGGATCGCCGGAAAGCGCTTTCCGGAACCATTCATGCTCGGTCGAGGTATGGTTGAACACCATGTCGAGCATCAGCCGGATCCCGCGCTTGGCGGCCTCGCGGGAGAGCATTTCAAAATCCTCCATGGTGCCGAAGCGGGGATCGACGGCGCAGTAATCCGCCACATCATAACCGTTATCCCGCTGCGGCGAGGGGAAAAACGGGTTAAGCCAGATATAGTCCACGCCCAGCTTCTGCAAATAGTCCAGCTTGGCTGTCACGCCGCCCAGGTCGCCTACACCGTCGCCGTTGGAGTCGTAAAACGACTTGAAATAGCACTGATAAACAACGCTTTTGTGAAAATCAAACATAATGCGTATCCTCCCTGGGTTATTGCAGCACGGCGGAAACCGTCTCTCCGTGCGTTACGTCGATATCGGTGCAGAACTCCATGCTGGCATGGCCGGCCGGTTCGGTAACGATAAATACCGTCGTCTTAGGATGCCCTGCCGCCGCGATTTTATCGGGCGAAAAAGCGATCAGCCTGTCGCCCGCTTTGACATGGTCCCCTTCGTGGACGAACAGGGTGAAACCGTCGCCGTTCATATCCACGGTATCGATGCCGATATGAATGAGCAGCTCGGTGCCGTCGGCAAGGGCGAGGCCGCATGCGTGGCGGCTGTCCTCCATAACGACCGATACCTCCGCGTCAGCCGGCGCATAAATCGTATCGCCCGACGGTTCGAAAGCCATGCCTTCGCCCATGACGCCCTGTGAGAATACCTCGTCCGGCACCTCGCTGAGCGGCAGGGTGCGCCCGTCGCAGATGGCCTTCAGGACAATCTTTGCCGGGGCTGCTTCAGCTTTTTCCTCGGCCGGGGCGGCGGGCGCTTCCACAGCCGCCGGTGCAGGAGCCGTTTCTGCGGCTGCCGCGGCGGGTTCCATAACGCGGTCCTCGCGGGACAGCTTGCGGCTGCCAATGGCAAAGGTCAGGACAAACGGAATAACGATCGCCGCCGCCATGGCAAGCAGGAAGTTGGTCCAGTATTCCGGATAGATGGACAGGATGCCCGGCAGACCGCCGCAGCCGATCGAGGTGGCCATAACGCCCGTGCCGATCGAGATCATGGCCGCACAGGCCGAGCCGATCATGCCGCAGACGAGCGGGAAGCCGTATTTCATGTTAACGCCGAACAGCGCCGGCTCGGTAACGCCCATATAGCAGGAGATACACGCCGGAATGTTGACCTGCTGCGCGCGTTCGTTGCGCTTCTGCAGCATGGACATGGCCAGCACCGCCGAGCCCTGCGCGATATTGGACAGCGCGATCATGGGCCAGAGGTTGGTGCCGTGGTAGGTGTTGACCAGCTGCGAGTCGATCGCGTTGGTCATGTGGTGCAGGCCGGTCATGACGATCGGCGCGTAAAGCAGGCCGAACAGGGCGGCGAACAGGAGCTTCACATGAGAGTTCAGGCCCATGTTGACGATATTCGCGATAAAGTCGCCGATCTGCCAGCCGATGGGGCCGACAACCGTATGGGCAATCAGCACAGCCGGAACGAGCGCGCATACCGGCACGACCACCATGCTGATGACTTCCGGACAAATCTTTTTAAAGAGCTTCTCTAAGTATACCAGTACAAAGCCGGCAAGGATCGCCGCGATGACCTGACCCTGGTAACCGATCATCTGCACCTGGGCAAAGCCGAAATCCCAGACCGGAATATCCGCCGCAGCGGTGGTTGCGACCGAAAAACCATTTAACAGCTGTGGGGAGATCAGCGTCAGACCCAGAACAATACCGAGAATCTGGGTGGTACCCATCTTCTTGGTGATCGACCAGGTGATACCGACCGGAAGGAAGTGGAAGATCGCCTCGCCGATCAGCCACAGGAAGCTGTACATGCCCGCCCAGAACTGGGAGACGTCGGCCAGCGACTGGGTGCGGCCGTTCAGCAAATCGACCTCGCCGATGATGTTGCGGAAGCCGAGCACAAGGCCGCCGCAGATGAGCGCAGGGATGATCGGAGCGAAAATCTCGCCCAGCGCGCCCATAATGCGCTGCAGGGGGTTCTGGTTGGTTTTGGCCGCGCTCTTGACCGCGTCCTTACTCACGCCCTCAATGCCGGCATACTTGGTAAATTCCTGATAGAAGTTTGCCACGTCGTTGCCGATGATGACCTGGTACTGACCGGCCTGCGTAAAGGTTCCCTTGACGGAGGGAATGCCCTCAATCCCTTTTTCGTCGGCCTTTTTGGGGTCGACCAACACGAAACGCATACGGGTCATACAGTGCGATACTGCTTGGATATTGGCCTTGCCGCCGATCAGTTCCAGCAAAGCCTTGACATCTTCCTGGTATTTTGCCATGGATCTTCCTCCTGCATCCAGTATTTGCACAAACTTGTTTGAACAAGTTGCCTTCTGAAGATAGGATACCGCGTTTGACGCGTGAAAGCAAGGATATTGTTAAACAAAAAAACAGGAATCCTTTTGTTTATTTTGCCTTGAGCCTTTGATTGGGAAAATATAAGAGGAAAAGAATTTGTAAAACTTGTTTGAACAGGCCTTTTCGCCACGGCGGCAGTGTGATATAATGGGTGCCATCCAGAATATACCCATTTCCGTCATGGTGCGGCCGCGCAGAAAGCGGGATGGATAAAAGCGCATAGCGAAGAGGTGTCCTCATGCCAAAGGCAAAATATGAACAGCTTTATCAGTTCCTTAAAGAGAAGATCGAATCCGGCCAGTATCCGCCGCAGGAACTGCTGCCATCCGAGCACACGCTGATCGCCGAGCTGGGCTGCTCGCGCAATACGCTGCGCCGTGCGGTCGGTGAGCTGGTGCGGGCCGGTTATGTGCAGACCATGCAGGGAAAAGGTGTGCGCAATATTTTTGAGCCTGCGCGGCAGGCCACATTTACCCTCGGTACGATCGAAACCTTTGCCGAGTCGGCCGCGCGCAACCACTGGAAAGGAACGAGCGGGGTGCTGCGCTTTTCCGAGGTGGAGGCCAATCCGGCGCTGGCGGAAAAGACCGGCTTTTCGGAGGGGACAAAACTGTATTATGTCCAGCGCCTGCACTATCTGAACGGGCGGCCGTTGATCCTGAACCACAGCTACTTCCGGCAGGACGTGGCACGGGACCTGACACAGGAGATTGCTTCCGGATCGATTTACCGTTATCTGGAACAGGAGCTGCATGTTTCAATTGTCAACAGCAAACGGGTGGTAACGGTGGAAAAGGCGACGCCGCTTGACCAGGAGTATCTGGATTTGGGGGACTGCAACTGTCTGGCGGTTGTCAGCAGCCAAACCTATAACGGCGATGGCGTCATGTTTGAATATACCCAGTCCCGCCATCACCCGCAGTATTTCCGCTTTCAGGACAATGCTGTGCGTAAGACGGGGAGTGCGTCCTGACGAAAGACGCGCGGAGCTGGTTGAAAAAAACGCTGCCGGATTCCGGCAGCGTTTTTGTGTGATTACCCTATGCCGGAGGCGGGCGCGCTTTCCGGACGGGAGCCGACCTTTTGAAAAAAATTTGCATTTCCTTTCAACGAACGGTGCCTGACCGGCGTCTAACTATATGAAAGGAGGACACAGGATATGCAGCTGCTGAAAAAGAAATCAAATGTCGACGAAGAAAAATTCATGGAGTTGATTGATGCGCGGAAAGACTCGTTTTACCGCGTGGCCTACAGCTATACCAGAAACCGAGAGGATGCGCTCGACGTCGTCTCGGAGAGTGTGTGCAAGGCATATACGCATCTGCACCGGCTGGAGGATGTTGGTGCGTTCTATCCGTGGTTTTACCGTATCCTGTCCAACACGGCGCTGTCCCTGCTGCGGAAGCGGAAAAACCATGTATCGCTCGAGGATATATCCGAAACCGCCTCGGAGCCGGAGCCTGTAGCGGATATCATCGCGCTGCGGATGGAGCTGGAGCGGCTGGAACAGCAGCAGAGAGAAATACTGCTTCTGAAATTCAACGACGGTCTGACCTTCCGCGAAATCGCGGAACTGACAGGGAAGAATGAAAATTCGATCAAATATAGTTATTATCAAGGTTTGAAACGACTTAAGGAAAGGATGGAGCCCTATGAAAGACAGACAATTTGACGGTGCCTTTCCACAGGCGGACGTTCCTCCTGAACTGCTGGATGGGGCGATTCTGTCCGGAATCCGGAAAGGAAAAAAGAAAATGAACCAGAAAAAATATATTGTAAGGACTGTTGGCAGCGCCGCCGCCGCTTTCGCTATTTTTGTCGGCAGTATCAACGCGTCTCCCGCGTTCGCGGCAAAGCTGGAGGATGTTGCTGTGCTGGGAACGCTGGTACATGCGTTCCAGTGGAACGAGACGTCGGTTAAAGGCGGTCAGGCGTCGCAGAACAGCAGGGCTTCGGTTGCGCTGGAAAAGAACGGGGCAAACGAACAGCTTACGCTGACCTTCGACGGAGAGCAGGCCGCTCGTTATGAAGCAGTGCTTGCGCATTTTCCGGAAACGGTAACGATTACGCTGCCGGATACCAAGGCGGAGGATGTAAAAAGAGAGGTGGAGGACTTCCGCGAAAAAAGCGACTACATCAAAGCGGTCCACCTCTGGCAGACGGGACAGGCAGCGTCGCTGCAGATCGAATTTGATCTGGATACCGCCGTCGGAGTGGAGGAATATGAAAATCCGGGGCGGATTGTGGTGAAGCTCGCGCCCGGCGAATTTGAGGGCAGAGATATCTATTCGGTGCGTACGCTTTCGGCAAAGGATACCGGAGCGCTCGAGCAGCTGCAGAGCGGATATGACGAAACGGCGCGCGTGCTGCTGGACGAGCAGGGCAAGCCGTTTGTGGAACTGCGGCAATTTGACACGCAGGCGGAGGCGGAACGCTTCCTTGGCAGCCAGGGCAATGCGGACAGCCTGATCGTTGAAAAGCGGTGGAGCAACAACGCGCCCGCAAGCTACGACTCGCGCAAGGCATATGAAAACGCGCAGATCGAGCGGGAATATCTGGAGCTGCTCAACCAGTCGACCGATATCCAGCCGGTACAGGCGTTTTTGGAGAAGCATTTTACCGCCGCCGATGAAGAGGTGCGGGAAGCGCTTCTGTCCGGCCTGACCGGATGGCTGGCTGCCGATTCGGAGCAGTATGACCTGGAAAAGCTGAACCAATATTACAAAGCGATGGGGCAGGATATTTATCAGGCGCTCGGAGTAGAAAAGAAGTGAACAGACGAAAAAGTTTTTCTGAACAGCCGAACGGCCGACCGTTTTACGGTCGGCCGTTCGGCTGTTTTTTTGTTGATAATGCGCGTTGGTGCGGCCCTGCGCGGCATATTCAGTGCTGGTTGTAGTTTAAGGAAAATTCGTAATCATAGCTGTCCATTTCGTAAATCTTATCGTAAATTGCCTGCTTATCAAGAATAGAGACAACATCGGAAAGGCTTTCCTGATACACATGTGCCTGATTGTCGGACAAGCCGATATTAAAGCACCAGGTTTTGAAAGCGTTCCAGAAAATCGAATCAAATGTGCAGTCCTTCAAAACGTTTTCCTCACGCAGATAGCATATGGAGTAGGTTTGCAGCAGAAAGGTCTGTTCCGCGATAACGGCGGTGGCAAAGCTGCATGCGATCTGCTCGAGTTGCATGGCACGCTGCATTTGCTTTGCCCGGCTCTCGATGCTGAACATAAGAGTGGCGGTATGATGCTGCATTTCCAGCATAACACGGTAGAGCGGCGGCTGGTCAATGAAAATCCAATAGTAATAGTACTTGACCAGCAGGAGCATTAACAGCTCGCTGGGCTGCATCGCCTTCAAATGATCTTTGAGGATATGCTGCAGCTTGGCGAAAAAATCCAACTGCAGTGCCTCATATAAATCCTCTTTACGCTTGAAATAATGATACAGATGTCCAGTGGAGATGGATAATTCCCGGCAAATATTTTTAAGGGTTGTTTTTTCGTAACCATATATATACATCTGACGGTTAAATTCCGACAGGATTTTTGCTCGTACATTGTCTGCAGCCATAAAGCGCCTCTATTCCTTATAATTATTTCTATTATAGCTGTTTTACCAACAGTTAGCAAGCAAATTGTGGAAAACAGATAATGGAAATCACATGGAGAAGTGAGGGAGTATGGAAAATGTCACTAAAAACGAGGTTAAAACTTATATAATAAAACAATATTAATATATAATTTATATAGAATATAAAATATTGATATATATAAAATGCAGATTATATGAAAATTGAATAATATAGATTGACTTATTATAGGTTATAACCTATAATATCAAACATAAAAGAAAAAATAAGATATAAAATAGGGCGGGAAGGAGGACGGCAGAAAGCCCCAAAAATCATAATCAAAAGCAATAAACAAGAAAGGGGAAGAAAAATGGGCAAAACGATAAAAATTGTTTTTTGGATCTTCAACATTGTGATGTTCGCTATCAATTTCCTTTTTATCGGGTTTATTCCCTCGGGTCTGTGCTTTGGATGGCTACCCGGACAATTCGCATTTTTCATAGGCTCCATGATTGTGTGCGGCATCGTATGGGGAATTTACTTTTACAAGTTTTTTGACACGCAAAAGATGGTAGATGAGAAATATAAGGATAAATAAAGGAGGAACGGCAGAATGAGCGCTTATGCTTGGATTTGTGTAGGCATTATTGCATACGCGATATTTATGGTCGGCCACGGCATGTCCAACTTTCGGAGTACGTCGAAATCTGCGGAGAGCTTCTTCAATGCGGACCGCGGTGTCAATTCATTCATGCTGGTTTGTACGACGCTGATTTCGGCATACAGCGGCCTTTCGTATTATGGCTATCCGGCGCAAAGCTATTCCAACGGCATCGGTTATTTGGTTTCGGGCGGCTGTGCGATTACCGCGCTGCTGTTCTGTGTAATAGGTTACCGCCTATGGATTTTGGGTAAGGAATATGGGTTCCTGACGCCGTCCGATTATCTGCGCGCCCGCTATTACTCGGAAGGGTTTGGTCTGTTTGTCGGCGTGCTGCTGATTATCTTCATTATACCGTATGTGGCGGTTCAGCTGATGACGATCGGCAGCGGCATCGAGATCGCGACCGGCGGCCTGATGCCGTATCTGCCGGCGGTGCTGTTGGGAACGGTCTGTGTTTCGCTCCATATTATCGGCGGCGGCATGAAATCTGTCGCCTGGCTGGATACTTTCCATACGATCCTGGGCCTTTGCGCGGTGTATCTTGTGCTGGCATTTCTGGTCAACCACTTTTTCCCCGAGGGCGGCTTGGTCGAAGCGGCAAACATCGTCGCGAGTAATCCGGAAACGGCGCCGATTTTGTCCGTACCCGGCCCCAAGGGCTATTACACCTGGAAAGGCCTGCTGAACCAGGGCTTGACCGCGGCGGTAGGCACGGTTATCTGGCCGCATATTTTCATGCGCTGCTATATTGCAAAGGGAACGAAGAATTTCCGCATCATGTCCTGGGCAATGCCGCTCGGCTATGTCATCATCATGTTTGGCCTGGTAGTGATTGGCGCTATCATAGCGCCGGCTGTACTCGGTCCTGACTTTGCGGACGTTGACAATCTGCTGCCGACGCTGGTATCTCAATACTGCCCGCCGATCATCTCTTTCATTTCCATCCTATGCTTGTTTGCTTTTGCAGTATCCACGGCGGACTCCATGCTGCTTTCGGCAAGCGCGATTGCTTCCCGCGACGTGTATATTCATTTTGCGTACGACCGCGCCGGCAAAACGGCGGACAGCAAGCAGGCGGTCAAGTTCGGCCGCATTGTGCTGGTGATTCTGATGGTCGTATGTATTGTTGTAACGATGAATAAGTCCGAACTCATAACCGACTACGCGTACCGTCTGTCGTCCCCGTTCTTCACCATGATTCTGCCCTGCAGCATCGGCGGCTTGTTCTGGAGGCGCGGCACCAAGGAAGGCGCGATTATCGGCACCGTAGCGGGAACGATTGTAACCGCGATCTTTACCTTCGTTATGACGCCTCCGCTGGGCTTTTCGGCGCTGGTCTGGGGCCTGCTGATCAATACGATCCTGTATATTGTAGTAAGCCTGTGTACCAAGGTTCCGGAAGAAGTTGTGGAAAAGTATATCACCCGTGTTGCGAAAATCATGGCGGGCAATACCGAAGTGATGGAGATTTCCGGCAGCGCGGTTGCGGGCGCGCTCAAGGCGGATAAATAAACGGTTATACCTTGAAATTATTCTGAGGAAGAAGGGAATAAAATGGCTTACCGATTTCGGGCATTTGGCGTGGGCTGCGACTATCCTGAGGGATGGCGCGTTCAGATCGTACCAACAAAAACGTTTTCCGATGAAAATGGTGTGGTAAGGTTCGACGATATGCGGCCGGGGAATGTAGGAAACGTCACAGTTACGCTTTCCTGGGAAACGGCCAGCGTACAGGATGATTTTGTGCAGAAATACCTGGATAATGTGGAGCGGCAGTATCAGAAAAAGATGAAAAAGCGCTGCCGTGTTCTGAGCAGGGAACATATTGTGTGCAACGGCCATCCCGCAGGAAAGGTGCATGCGCTGATGCAGGCAAGCACCCATGTGCTCCGGCCCTTCGGTAAGCCGATTTCCCTTGAAATCCTGCAGATCGTGTATCACTGCGGCCAAAGCGGACAGATCATCATGGGTACAGTGACAGCGGAGCAGGGCTATTTTGAAAAGAACAGGGATGTGCTACAGGAAATGCTGAACAGCATCCGCTGCCATGAAGTGATCGATTCCCCGCTGTTAGTGCAGGCGGGCGGCGTAGAGCAAAGCGGATCGGAAGAAGCAGAGGAACAGGAAAACGCTGTTTAATGAATCGTAAGGAGATGTAATGCAAATGATTGCAGCCCAGATGGAATCCATCGGTCATATGAAAGTCAAAGAGCTTCCCCTGCCGGCCCTGAACCCAGGGGAGGCGCTGATCAAGGTGAAGTACTGCGGCGTATGCGGCACTGACCTTCATGTATTCAAAGGGGAGCATGCAACGGCAAAATACCCCCTTGTCGCAGGGCATGAGTTCGTGGGAGAACTGGTAGAACTAAACGGCGTATCGCTCAACTGCAAGGTCGGGGATCAGGTGGTGGCACATCCTCTGTTTTCCTGCCGGAGTTGCGAGGCATGCGCGCAGGGCAACGATAATGTGTGCAAAGATCTGCAGTTCCTCGGCGCCCATACGGACGGAGGCTTTGCACAGTATGTCAAGGTGCCGATCTACAAGATTTATCCGATAAACGGTATCGACCCCAAGCTTGCCGCATTGACGGAGCCGTTGGCGGTGGCGGTACATGATGTAAGGCGCAGCGGGCTGAAAGTGAGCCAAACCGCGCTGGTTATCGGCGGCGGCCCGATCGGCCTTCTGATTGCGCTTGTGGCGCGTCTGGCCGGTGCGCGCACGATCGTGATTGCCGAGATCAGCGAATACCGGCGGAATATGGCGGCCGATATGGGCTTCACGGTTCTCGATCCTCTGGCGGACGATTACGGCGATAAGCTGTATGAACTGACGGATGGGCTTGGCTTTGACGTGGTGTATGAGGTTTCGGGCAGCGCGGCCGGTGCGATTGCCATGTCGGAATATGCGAAGAGCAGGGCGGCGGTCGTGGTTGTGGGTATGGCTGCAAAGCCGCATCCGGTGAACCTGGCGCAGGTGTTTATGAAAGAACTGGATATGTACGGTGTGCGCAGCCATACGCAGTATGATTTTATCGGCGCGATCGATACGCTGAAGAGCGGCGCGTTGGATAAGGAGCTGAAGAAATTGGTTTCCCATACCTATCCCCTGGAGGATATTGGGGAGGCATTCGATATGATGTTTGCGGGCGATCAGTTCTTCAAGGTGCTGATCCAGTGTAATTGAACAGAGGCAAGCTGCCTCTCTGAACCATAGAGGGAGAATGAAGCATGAAATGTTTAGCAAAGATTGATGGAAAAGCAAAGCTCGTCGATATACCGGAGCCGCAGATCCGGCCGGGGACGGCGAAAATCAGGATCGATTACTGCGCGCTGTGCGCTACGGATATCCATATTGTTACGCAGAATCTGTACCGGTATCCGAAAGATAAGTTTGTCGGCCTGGGCCATGAGGCGTCCGGCACGATTATTGAAATTGGCGAAGGACCGGAATCGGCAGGCTGGAAAGTGGGAGACCGAGTGGCGGTTGCGAGCCTTGGGAACTGCGGCTATTGCGATGAGTGCAAACGGAATCATGACGTGTTCTGCCAGAATAAAATCTTTGCGCGTCCGATGATGACCGAATTCGCGGTGCTTCCATTCAGCATGCTTTTCAAGATCCCGGATGGGGAGGATGCGATGAAATACTGTATTGCGGAGCCTTGTGCTTCCGCGATGCGCGGTATTGATATCGCGGATATCAAGATTGGCGATTCAGTCTGCATTTCGGGCGTGGGCGGGATCGGCGCGATCCTGCTGGATATGCTGACCAAGCAGGGCGTAACCAAGCTCACCGCCATTGATCCGGTTGCGAGCAAGCGCGAGCGGGCCATGGAGATGGGGGCGAAATATGTGATCGATCCGAGCAGTGAAGATATCGTGGCACGGGGAATGGAGATCACGCAAAACCGTGGGTATGATGTAGTGATCGAAGCCTCGGGCGTCCCTGTGGCGGCACCGCCGATGATGCGCATGGTTGCGAACAAGGGGAAAGTCGTTTATTTTGCGGTATACCCGATGGATTACGAGCTTCCGGTAAACCTGTATGAAATGTACATGAAAGAGGTCAGCCTGCATACGGTTTATACAACGGTGTACAACTATCCCCGTGTCATGGATCTGATCCCCTCGCTGCAGACAGACAAGATCATAGGGCCTGTGATGAACCTTGATCAGGCAGAGGAGGCATTTGAGCTTTACAGACAGTCTATCTATCCGAAGATTGTGGTAAAGTGCAGCGGATATAAAAAGGAGTAGTTGTTATGGCGGACAGAACGACGGTGAAGCGTTTGGAAAAAGCAGCGCTGCAGACGAGAATCTGGCTGCTGGAGCTTTGCCATAAGGGAAAGATCCACATCGGAGGGGATATGTCGTGCTGTGATCTGATGACGCTTATCTGGCAGCACCTGATGCGGTACGATACCGCAAACCCCAAATGGGAGGAGCGGGACCGTTTTGTGCTGAGCAAAGGACATGCGGCAGCCGTTACGTCCTTCAGCCAGGCGGCAATCGGCTGTTATGCGGTAGAGGATATCTTTGCGGAGTATGCGACGAATTTTGGACGGTTTGGCATGCATTCCTGCAACCTGCACAACCCCTATGTGGATGTATCGACCGGCTCGCTGGGACACGGCTTCCCCGTGGCGGGAGGTGTGGCGCGGCAACTGAAGGTTAAAGGGCTGGACAGCAGGGTCTATTGCGTGCTGGGAGACGGCGAGTGCGAGGAAGGTTCGGTTTGGGAAGCGGCGATGTCGTCCTCCAAATATAAGCTGGATAACCTGATCGCCTTTGTCGACCGCAACCGCATGTCGTTTGACGGCTGTACGGAGGAATTAATGCCTTTGGAGCCGTTTGCGGACAAATGGCGCGCGTTCGGCTGGAATGTTATCGAGGTGCCTGACGGAAACGACATGGCGCAATTGCTGGATGCGGCCGCATCCGTACAGGAAACGGCGAAAGGCCGTCCTACCGTGCTGATCTGCAATACGGTAAAGGGCAAAGGCGTAAGCTTTATGGAAAACCAGAAAAAATGGCATACCGGAGTTTTAAGCGACGAGCAGCTAAAGCAGGCGAAGGACGAGTTGTACAGCGCCTACCAAAAGAAATGGGGTGAAGCCGTATGACGCAGCAGAATGCGGAGCGGAAAGCATCCCCGCGCGATATGGCGGGAATTAGTATGGAGCGGCTTGGCGAAAAGTACAAAGATATTGTCGTCCTGACCGCTGATGTCAATTCTAATACCAAAGTTGATGGCTTTCTGGAAAAATATCCGGAGCGTTCCTATAATATGGGGATCGCGGAGCAAAACCTGCTGAGCTTTGCGGCGGGGCTGGCGCAGGAAGGCGCGGTGCCGTTTGCGTTCACCTTTGCTCCGTTTGCGACTATGCGGGCCTGCGAACAGCTGCGGACCGATGTGTGCTATCCCAACCTGCCGGTAAAGGTGCTGGGTAGCTATGCGGGATATTCCGGCGGACTGAGCGGCTGCACCCATTGTGCGCTGGAGGACTGCGCGATTACCACCAGCTTCGGCAACATGACGGTGCTGGAGCCATCCGACCCCTTCCTGGCAGGTAAGCTGTTGGAGGCTTCTGTGCTGCGGCAAGGCCCGATGTATATGCGGTTGGGGCTGGAAACGCTGCCACCGCTCTATGACAGCGAGCAGTCTGTTGAGATCGGGAAAGCGCTGTTTCCGGTAGAAGGCGGGGACGGTGCGTTCCTATGCTCCGGCATAACCGTGTATTACGCGGTGGAGGCGGCAAAGCGCCTGAAGGAAGAATGCGGCGCGGCGATCCGCGTTGTCGATCTCCATACGATCAAGCCGATCGATAGGGACGCGGTATGCAGCGCGGCAAAAACCGGCAGGGTAATTTGTGCGCAGGACCATACGGTGATCGGCGGATTGGGCTATGCGGCGGCCGCAGTGATTGCGGAGGCGGGGCTTGCCTGCAAATTCAAGATCCTGGGCTGTCCGGATCATTTTGTGCCGATTGCGAAGCCTGATTACCTGTATCATCTCAACCATTATGACGCGGCGGGACTCTATGAGGAAATGAAAGCGCTTTTGTAAAGAAACGGCCGCGTTTTGAAAAAGAGGAGGTTACCAATGCGTACCGGTAAAGAGTATGTTGAAAGCCTGCGTCAAATGAAAACAAAGGTATATCTGTTTGGAGAACTTTTGGAGCAGCCGGTGGATCACCCGATGATTCAGCCACATGTCCGTTCCGCCAAACTGACGTTTGACCTGGCCTGGTCCCCGCAGTATGAGGGGTTGATGACGACGACCTCCCACCTGACAGGGGAAAAAATCAACCGTTTTACAAGCATCCACCAAAGTGCGGACGATCTGGTCCAAAAGGTGAAGATGCTGCGGACGATTGCGCAGATGACGGGAAGCTGTTTTCAGCGCTGTGTCGGCTATGACGCGATGAATGCGCTCTATACGGTCACATTCGAGGTGGACCAGAAGTATGGAACCAACTACCATGAACGTATCTGCGAATTTATCAAAAGAGTGCAGCATGAGGATTTGATGGTAGCGGGCTCCATGACCGACCCCAAAGGCAACAGGAGCCTGTCGCCGAGCAAGCAGGCGGACAAGGACCTATATGTGCATGTGGTGCGGCAGGATGAAAACGGGATCGTCATTCGGGGCGCCAAGGCACATATGACGGGTATCGTCAACTCCCATGAAATGCTGATCATGCCGACGGTAGCAATGGGGGAGGACGATAAGGAGTATGCGGTCTCCTGCGCGATACCGGTGGATGCGCCGGGCGTGCTGCACATTTTCGGACGCCAGACAAATGATGAGCGCCGCCTGACCGGAGGCGCGATTGACCAAGGCAATGCGCGCTATGGGATCGTCGGCGGAGAAGCGCTGACCATCCTGGAAGATGTGTTCGTTCCGTGGGATCGGGTATTCCTGTACGGGGAAACCGATTTTGCGGGCCTGTTGGTAGAACGCTTTGCGAGCTACCACCGCCAGAACTACGGCGGCTGCAAGGGCGGCGTGAGCGATGTTGTCACCGGCGCTGCGGCGTTGCTGGCTGACTATAACGGCCTGCAGAAAGCAAGCCATATCAAGGATAAGCTGACAGAGATGATTCTGCTGACCGAAACGCTGTACAGCAGCTCCCTGGCCTGTTCATATGAAGGTAAGCCGACACCGTCCGGCGCGTATTTTGTAGACCCGCTTCTGGCCAATGTGACAAAGCAGAATGTGACAAGGCATATTTACGAGATTGACAGGCTTGCTCAGGATATAGCGGGCGGCTTTATCGCTACGCTGCCCTCCGACCGCGATATGGAGGATGAAACGGTAGGTCCATACATTAAAAAATACTTTGCGGGAATGGAGTCCGTCCCGACTGAATACCGTATCCGCGCAGCAAGGCTTTTGGAAAACATGACCGGCGGAACAGCACTGGTCGAAAGCATGCATGGCGCAGGTTCGCCGCAGGCGCAGAGAGTGATGCTGACGCGTCAGGCAAACCTGGAGAAAAAGAAGGAGCTGGCGAAGGTTTTGGCCGGTATACCGCTCGGGCAGTAGTGCGGAGGTGAAAAAATGGCATGTCCTGATAACAAGAAAAAAACCGATAAGCGGATGAGTCTTTCGGAAGCGGTCGCAACCTATGTCCAGCCGGGCTCCAGCATTGTGTTCAGCGGGATGGGCGGCGCACAGTGTGTTGCGCATACCCATGAAATCATCCGCCAAAAAATCGGCGGGCTCACCCTAATCGGTGACAGCCCCTGTGAGACCGGCGATATGCTGATCGGCGCAGGGTTAGTCAAAAAAGCGGAAATTGCCTGGTGCGGATATGCGGTGGCAGGTCTCGGATACAATTTCCGGCGTGCGGTGGAAAAGGGCATCCCGCAGGAAGTGGAGCTGGAGGAGTATTCCAATTACGGCATCGGGCTGCGGCTATTGGCGGGAGCGATGGGCCTGCCGTTCCTGCCAACCAAATCCTTTTTAGGTTCCGACCTGATGACCTATAACCCTAATATCCGTCAAATGCAGGACCCATACACAGGGGAAACGGTCGCACTGGTGCCGGCTGCTACGCCTGATGTGGCGCTGGTACACTGCTCACGGGCGGATAAGCACGGTAACGCGCAGACGTTTGGCTTTTCTGCCAACGAGGAGAACGCGGCACGGGCGGCTAAATATACCATTGTAACCTGTGAAAAGCTGGTCGATACGGACATCATCCGGCAGACGCCAAATCAGACAATCATACCGGGATATGCTGTGGATGCGGTCGTGGAGGTTCCGTTTGCATGTCATCCGTGGAACTATCCGTATGCCTACGCATATGACCTGCCGTTCCATTGTGACCAGATGAAAGCGTTCAGGACGCGGGAAGGATTTCTGGAATGGCTGGACGAGTGGTGCTGGAGCGTAAAGGACTGGAACGGCTATCTGGAAAAGGTAGGGTATGACCGTCTGTTCCGACTTGCGCAGATAGAACAGCGCTTCAATAAAACGGCGTTTTAAGGGGGCGGCACGGTGAATAATACAACGTATACCATGACGGAACTGATGATTGTTGCGTCCGCACGAGAGATATCGGACGGCGACCTGATCTTCGCAGGGGTCGGGAACCCCACCCTCAGCGCCCTGCTGGCCCGTATGACCCATGCGCCCAACGCGCTGATCGCGACGGAATCCGGCAGCATTGGCCCCAGCCCGAAACGGATCATGCTGGGAATAGGCGATAACGCGGGAATAGAAAATTGTATCTGTTCCACTTCGCTGTGGCGTCTGTTTTCAGATCAACAGCGCGGTTATATTGATATCGGAATGGTGGGCGGTGCGCAGGTCGACCGGTATGGCAATTTGAACAGTACTGCAATTTTTGGTGATGGCAGCTATGCAAGGCCGGTTTCCCGTCTGCCGGGTAGCGGCGGTGCGAACGATATCGCCAGTTGCGCGCAGAAAACGATTATTTCCATTCCGCTGCAGCGCAGGCGCTTTCTCGAACGGGTGGATTATATCACCTCTCCCGGCTACCTGAGCGGCGGGGATGCGAGGGCGAAAGCAGGTCTGCGCGGCGGGCCGGAAGCGATTATCACGGACAAATGCATATTCCGCTTTCATCCGGAAACAAAGGAGATCATGTTGACCCAGGTTCATCCCGGCGTTACGATAGAAGAGATACAGAAAGAAATATCCTGGGAGCTCAAGCTGGCGGAGAAGATCGAGGTCACCGAGCCGCCGACAGAGCAGGAGGTGCGGATGATCCGCCAGCTCGACCCAGAGGGAATTTACATCGGGACAGGGATGGCAGATCTGACTTTTGAACGGTATATGGATATGCTTAGCCGCTCGCTGGAAAGCTTCCACTGAAGAAAGGAGAACACATGGCAGTGCTGCAGGGAAAAACAGCAGTCGTGACAGGCGCGACAAAAGGAATCGGCAGGGGAATCGCCTTTGCCTTGGCGGGGCATGGTGCAAATGTCGTTGTGGTAAGCAGACATTTGGACGAATGCCAAAAAACTGCGGAAGAGATTGCGGAAAGCTGTGGGGTTGAAACGATGCCGGTTGCGGCGGATGTTACACAGTTGGCGCAGATCGAAGCGCTGGTGGAAAAAGCGGCGGAACGGTTTGGGAAAATCGATATCCTGATCAATAATGCGGGAACGGCGATCACGAAAAAAGCCGAGGATATTACCGAACAGGACTGGGATAGGGTGCTTAATGTTGACCTGAAAGGTGTGTTCTTCTGCGCGCAGGCGTTCGGCAGGAAGATGATCGGGCAGGGATATGGCAAGATCGTAAATATTGCGTCTATCCTGGGACTGGTAGGGGACAAACAGGTGTTGCCTTACTGCGTGGCAAAGGGCGGCGTGATACAGATGACGAAAGCCCTTGCGCTGGAATGGGCCAAATATAATATTACGGTAAACGCGCTATGTCCGGGATATGTGATTACGCCGATGAACCGGGAAGATCTTCAAAATGAAAAGATTTCCGCCCATATTCTGAAGAAAGTGCCGATGCGCCGGTTCGGAGAGGTGGAAAATATGACAGAGGCCTGCGTTTTTCTGGCCTCAGACGCCTCTTCCTATATGACGGGGCAGGCGATGGTAATTGATGGCGGCTGGACCTGTGAGTAGAATCATCGGACGGGACGGCTGCATTATCCAAGAAAAGGGGATTACGCAGGCAGGCGACCTCCCTTTTTACAGGTAGACAACGCAGTGGTCAAAGGCACCCTGCTCCGGCTTTTCCAAAGAAGCCGGAGCAGGGTGCCTTTTTGCCGTCTGTGGAAAAAGCGGATTTTCACCCAATGGAGCAAGAAGGATAACGCAGGGGATGACAGTAATACGACTCGATGTAAACCTAATAAATAAAATGAGTTGACGGTAGGGCGCGGGTATGTTATACTGATTTTCGATAAAAAGGCAGGAAATGCATCCACTGGAAAAAGACGCTTGCGGAAGAATGTGCGATATATCGGAAGCGTACACAGGAGAGAAAGAATGAAAACGGCAAAAACGAAAAATTTGATTCTTTGCGGCTTGTTTACCGCGCTGATTGTTGTAGGGGCGTTTATTCGGATTCCCATTCCGGTGGTGCCGTTTACGTTGCAGCTTTTATTCACCATGCTGGCAGGGCTTCTGCTGGGAGGAAAATGGGGGGCTGCTTCGGTCTGCATTTATATTGTGCTTGGGCTTGTGGGGCTGCCGGTATTTGCGGAAGGCGGCGGCTTGGCTTATGTGCTGAAACCGAGCTTTGGCTATATTATCGGGTTTGCCATCGCATCCTATGTCACGGGACGCATTGCAAACAAAACCGCCAATCCGGGATATAAGCGGCTGCTTGCCGCCAATTTTATCGGGCTTGGAATCGTGTACTTATGCGGAATGGTATATTATTATCTGATGAGCAACTTCTATTTGGGCAGCCCTATTGGTTTATGGCCCCTGTTCCTGTACTGTTTTATTCTGGCCGTGCCGGGTGATATTGTGCTGTGCATTCTCGGCGCCATCCTGGGAAAACGGTTGATCCCCATTATGAATCGGATGTGATGAGATGATGAAAACGTTGCAACAGTTGACGGAAAAGGTCATAAGCGGCGAACAGATCACAAAGGCGGAAGCGATGTGCCTTTACCAGCAGCCACTGGACGAACTGTGTGAAAGCGCGGATGCCATCCGGCGGCATTTTTGCGGCCACCGGTTTGACATCTGCACGATCATCAACGGGAAGAGCGGGCGCTGCTCGGAAAATTGCAGGTTTTGCGCGCAGTCCGCGCATAACCATACCGGCGCTGCACAGTACCCTTTACTGCCGGAAGAGGAGATCGTTGCGCAGGCAAAGCGCAATCAGGAACAGGGGGTGCTCCGTTATTCCATCGTCACATCGGGCAAACGGCTGTCTGATGGGGAAGTGGAGCAGATGTGCGGGGTTGTGCAGGAAATAAAAAGGACGGTCGGCATTTCGGTTTGCGTATCCTTTGGCCTGTTGGACGAGGGGCAATTCCGCAAGCTGAAAGAGGCGGGCGTAACGAGAGTACATAACAATCTGGAAACCTCCCGCAGAAATTTCCCGCATATTTGCACGACGCATACCTTTGACGACAAGGTGCAGGCGATTCGCGCGGCACAGGCGGCGGGGCTTTCGGTATGCAGCGGCGGGATCATGGGGCTTGGAGAAACGGCTGAAGACCGGATCGACATGGCGATGGAGCTGCGCGGACTGCAGATCAAAAGCGTTCCGGTCAATATGCTTAACCCCATTCCCGGCACACCGATGGAAAATAACCCTCGATTGACCGTGGAGGACATGCGGCGGATCGTTGCGGTATACCGTTTTATTCTGCCGGACGCTTCGATCCGACTGGCAGGCGGCAGGGGGCTGCTGCCGGATAAGGGCAGGAGCTGCTTTACCTCCGGCGCTAACGCGGCGATTTCCGGCGATATGCTGACAACTGCCGGCATTACCACGCAAACCGATATGGAGCTGCTGAAAGGTCTGGGATACGAGGTGGGCCTTTGCAATGAGTAAAAAGATATTTATCACAGGCACAGGAACCGATGTCGGTAAGACCTATGTAACGGGCTTGATCGTCAAAAAGCTTTGGGAAAATAAAAGGAACGCCGCCTATTACAAGGCGGCGATGAGCGGGAATGACCGCGGGGTGGACGGCAGTCTGCTTGCAGGCGACGCCCTGCATGTAAAGACGGTTTCCGGTATTGCACAGCCGATAAACGAGATGTGTCCCTATCTCTATGCAACGGCGGTTTCTCCGCATCTGGCGGCCCGCATGGAGGGCAATCCGGTGGAGCTGCAGCGGGTGCTCCATGATTTTGATAAAGTGTGCGGCCGTCATGAATATGTTACGGCAGAGGGGTCTGGCGGCATCGTCTGCCCGCTCCGCTTCGACGGACAGGAGCTGCTGCTGGAGGATTTCATCAGGGCGCGGAAGCTGAGCAGCCTGATAGTGGCGGATGCGGGGCTGGGTACGATCAATGCCGTGGTGCTGACCGCGGAATATATGAAAGCGCATCAACTTCCGGTAAAAGGGATCATCTTTAACCACTACGAGCCGGAGCGTGTGATGCACCAGGATAATCGATCAATGTGTGAATACATGACAGGGTTGAAGGTGCTGGCCTGCGTAAAAAACGGGGACACGGATTTGGATATCCCACTGGAAACGCTGGAATCCTTATATGAATAAAACAGGAAGGGAATAAAATGATCTGGTATCCATATCAACAGATGAAAACCATGAAGCCGCCCTATCAGATTGTAGATGCGAAAGGGGTTTACCTTTGCACAGAAAACCGGAAGCTGATCGACTCCGTATCTTCCTGGTGGAGCGTTATCCATGGGTATAAGCATCCGGAGCTTAACCAGGCGATCACAGAGCAGTTGGGGAAATTTGCCCACGTCATGCTGGGGGGGCTGACCCATGAACCGGCGCAGAAGCTGTCGGACAAGCTGCAGGAATGGCTCCCAGGCGATCTGGACTGTTGCTTCTTTTCGGATTCCGGCAGTGTCGCCGTGGAGGTCGCGCTGAAAATCGCCCTGCAGTATTACGTCAATCGGGACGAAACGCAGCGGACCATGGTGCTGGCGCTGGAACACGCCTATCACGGGGATACGTTCAAGGCCATGGAGGTAGGCGACGACGAGGATTATCATTTTGTTTTGAAGGCCTACGGGAAAAGCAAAAATGTCATCCATATCCCGACGGAAATCGAAGCGCTGGAAAAAGCGTTTGCGGCGTACCATGAGCGCCTGAACTGCTTTATTGTCGAACCGCTGCTGCAGGGGGCGGGCGGCATGCGGATGTATGACGTATCCTTCCTGAAGCGTGCCAGGGAGCTTTGCGACCGCTATGGCGTGCTCCTGATTTTTGATGAGGTCGCTACGGGCTTCGGCCGTACCGGAAACCGTTTTGTTGCGGATCTGGTTCTGCCGGATATCCTTGTACTTGGAAAAGCGTTGACCGGCGGATATATCGGCCATGCCGTCACGGTCACAAGTCGCAGGGTGTATGAAGGCTTTTATGACGACGATCCCGCCCATGCCCTGATGCACGGGCCGACCTTTATGGGGAATGCTTTGGCCTGCAGTGTGGCGCTGAAATCCATTGAGTTGTTTGAAAAACAGGATTATATGTCCAAAATACGCAGGATAGAGGCGATCACACGCAGGGAAATGAACGGCTTTTCCGATCCGCGGATCAAGGAGATCCGCATTATGGGCGCCTGCGTGTGTGTTGAGGTATATGATCCCCAGACGATTGCGGGATACCAGCAGTTTGCCTTTGAGCGGGGCGTGTTCAGCCGGCCTTTCCTGAATTATATGTATGCGATGGTGCCTTATGTGATTACGGAGGAAGCGCTTGTCAAGGTGCTGGATACCATGAAAGCATGGTTTGTCAAAGGATAAAAAACGGGAGGAACGGCGATCGGCGTTCTCAACGCCTATGAGCGGACGTGCGACTGCAATAAAGCGACCCGAATAGGAGACTATTCATGAAACGGATAAAAAGGGCATGATCGGCAGATCGGGGCCGAAAGTTGCTTTTGGAAAGAATGTATTCCAGCACAAAAGCAAAAGAAATTGCCGCAAAAGTGCTTTTGGACTATGCAGCCCGACCAGCATAATGCTTGTGGAGAATGCAGCCGGATAGGGAAGAAAGCGCGTTTTCCCTGTGCTGCGGCGGAAACAGGAACGCCCCGCAGGGATTATCCCTGCGGGGCGCGTATTTGAAATCCCAAAGCCTACGGGCGGGCGAGCGCAGAGAGCAGCCGCTCCCTTGCAGCCTGGGCTGTCTCTTCCGGTGGCGCATGAATCAGATAGTCCAACGCATCGTTCCACTCCTGAAGCGTGGCCGCTTCCGGCGGGAGCTGTTCCAGCGCTTGCCGGGCTTTTGCCAGCTGCCGGCCGCTGATGCGTGGCAGGTCGGACAGATAAGCACACCCTGCCTGAACCGCCATAAACTCCAGCAGGGAGTCCTTTTTCTTCGTCCGCATCGCTTCATCACCTCCAGTCAACAGAATCAACATTTCGAATAGTATTTCGCTCAAATAGACGAGTCGGCGAGGATGTGGAGGCAAAAAACAAGGCTTTCCTGCACCGGTTCGGGCTGTTTGGGTGCAAAAAACCGGACCGCAAAAGAGCGTCTTGTCTGCGGTCTGGTTTGGTGTATCCAGAACATGGAATTGCCTTGCATTTTATGGCGAATACTGGTATAATCTCTATGCAATATATAACGAAAGCATGATTTTCCCCATATCCGCTATGGCGAAATGTTGATTTTGTCTATGATATCAGCCCGAGCCGGTTAAGCTGGCGGGCGTGCTCCGCGCCAGAGGTCAGCAAATAGATGCGTGTAGTCTCGATGCTGGAATGCCCCAGCACATCTGCCAGCCGCGCGATGTCCTTACAGGCTTTGTAAAACGTGGTGGCAAACAGGTGCCGCAGGTTGTGCGGGAATACCTTGGACGCTTCCACCCCCGCATATTTGCACAGCCGTTTCAATTCCGCCCATATCTGCCTGCGCGACAGGCTGTTGCCGTTTCCCGTGAGAAAGATCTCGCCGGAGACGGTTTTTTGCTTTCTGGCGTATTGCAGCAGCTTGCGGCACAGCTTAGCGGGCAGCAGGATGGTGCGTATCTTCCCCTTGAGGGAGATTTCCGCGCGGCCATGCCGCGCGGCCTCGACGGTGATATACTGTACCTCGGAAACGCGGATGCCGGTGGCGCAGATGGCTTCCATGAGCAGGGCGAGACGTTCTCGGCCCTGGGTGCGGGCGGCGTCCAGCAGGCGGGCGTACTCTGCCCGCGTCAGCTCGCGGGACGTATCGCGAAAGAGCCGCCGCTGGACTTTGAGGAACTTCACGCGGCATTCGTCCCAGCCGAGGAAACGGAACAGGCCGTTGAGGGCGGCGAGCATGGAATTGATGGTAACGGGTGCATAGCCGGTATCCAGCAGGTGGGCTTTCCAGCCGGCCGCGCGCTCACGGGAGACCGGCCTTCCGTCCAGCCAGCGGACAAAGGCGCGCACATCCCGCAGGTATTTTTCGACCGTGCCGGCGCCGCGCTCCTCCGCGCGCAGATAGCGGCTGTAGCCCGCGATCTGTTTTTCTGTTACTTGGTATTGGTTCATCCTGATTTCCCTCCGTCTGCAAGAGTAGTGCTTCTATTGTACCTTGCATATGCGTGCTTATCTGAAAAAGCCGGGACAGATACAATATTTTTGCATACCGGACATGCCGCGCTCCGGCAGATAATACAGCAGAGGCTCACAGCGAATCATGCTGTGAGCCTCTGCTGTTTGAAAGGGAAAATCGGGGGATAACCGATGGGGGATCAGCCGATGCCGCCCCATGCAATGCCCAAAACGAAGCAGAGGACACACAGTGGGACGAACACATATTTACCAAACGGGATAAACCACTTCATGACCGGTTTTTCCGAGCCAAGCTGCGCTGCGGCGATCGCCGTATCTTTCTTCATAATCCAGAAGAACATGATGCCAGCGGTTACTGCGCCAAGTGGGAGGATGTAGATCGAAACCATATCCATCCACTGAGAGGTCCAGGGCTGGATCATCAACGCGATGGCCAGGGAAACCGCATGTACAATCACCGTCGGAATCCAGCGTTTCAGCTTGAACTGATCCTGCAGGAAGTTGATCGGCACCTCGAGCAGGTTGATGACCGACGAAACGCCTGCGAACAGGATCGCCACATAGAAGAAGATAACGATCAGTCTTGCGACGCCGCCCATGCTGTTAAATACAGGCAGCACGGAGACGAACATCAGGCCGGGGCCACCCTTGCCAAGGTCGCCGCCAGCGGAAGCCATGGCGGGGATGATGACGAACATCGCCAGCAGCGCCGCGGAGGTGTCCATGATCGCGCAGATGATAGCGGACTGGCGGATCTTGACATTATCGCCCAGATAAGAGCCGTATACGACCGAGCCGGAGCCTGCAACAGACAGCGAGAAGAAGCACTGTCCAAATGCGTAAACCCATACTTCCGGATTCTTGAGCCCTTCCGGATTCAGCGTGAAGATATACTTGTAGCCTTCCGAGGTACCCGGGGTGAAGATCATCAGGACTGCCAGTGCGATAAACAGCACATACAGCGCAGGAATCATGATCTTGCAGGATTTTTCGATGCCGCCCGCAACGCCCATGACCATAATCAGCAGAGAAACGATTACGCCGACGATGATCCACAGGTTATTTGCGCCGCCGGTAGCAAAGGTCATCTTGATTGCTTCGCCAAGGCTGTCTGCTTCCGGAGCAACTGCGCCGAACGCGCCGCCGATAGCGCTCATATCCTGCCCCATCGCGGTGAGCTCGCCAGTGATCGCCATTTTGGTCCAGTAGAACACCCAGCCCATAATGACCGCGTAGCCGGTAGCCAGGCAGAAAGCGCCGATAATCGGGATTGCGCCCAGCCATTCGCCGACTGATTTCGGCTTGCCGCCGTTTTCCATAGCCTTACCGAACGCGCCGGACGGGCCGCTTTTCGCCCAGCGGCCAAGCGAAAATTCTTCCATCATGCCGGACTGGCAGATGATAAATGCAAATATGAAATAAGGGATCAGGAACGTTAAACCGCCGTACTTGGACACCAGCATCGGGAAGCGCCATACGTTCGCCATACCGACGCAGGAACCAACAGCAGCCATGATAAAGCCCCACTGGGACCGAAAGCCGTCCTGATTCTGCAGCTTGCCGTTATTCTCCATTCTTTACACCCCTTTATGACATGAGCCAAACATGAACCAGTACGCCCGCGGAAACTATTCAGTTATCCGCGGGCGGTACTTCTTTCTTGCCCTGCGCGCTTTCCACGCGGCGCAGGTTACGCCCAGATTTTCACACGGATATGGTTACTTTTCTTCGTTGGGGTAGGGCTCGAGGAAGGCATGGAAGTGACGCATCGGCAGCTTGTGGCCCCAGACGATGCGCATGTTCGGGATGGACTCGCGATCCTCATACAGCGCCTTGACCGCCGCGATGACATAATCCAGATGCTCCTGGGTCAGACGGCTGCGGTCGATCGCAAAGCGGACCACGTTCGCCAGCTCAGCCTGCTGCTCAGGGGTCTTCAGGTCGTATTCCATGGAGTAGTCGCCCAGCTCGGATACACGGATGCCGTAGCGGCGGATCAGCTCCAGCGAGAAGCCCTCGCCCGCGAAGGTATCGTGGCCGCGCTTGCCGTCGAAGAACTCATCCATGTTGATGTACACCGCATGGCCGCCGGCCGGCAGCACAACGCCCTTGACGCCCGCCTTGTAGAAGCCCTCTGCCAGATAGTTGCACTGTGCAACGCGCTCGTTCAGGTAGTTGAAGTCGCAGCTCTCGTACAGGCCGACCGCCAGCGCCATGATATCACGGCCCGACATGCCGCCGTACGAATCGTTGCCGTAGCAGGAGATCTGCTTGACCTTCAGCGTAACGCCGACATCGGTGATGATGTTGCCGTTCTCGTCAAAGTCGGAGA